>JAHZFC010000019.1:74-8567 GCA_019421525.1 Clostridiales bacterium | reverse complement strand
AGCGGAAGGATATCTACTTTTCCGTCTCCTATACCACCCGAAGCCCCCGGCCCGGCGAGGTGGATGGAGTGGATTACCACTTCGTGGATCGGGCGGAGTTCGAGCGGATGATCGCAGATAACGAACTGCTGGAATACGCCGAATATGTGGGAAACTATTACGGTACTTCCTGGCGGGTCATTCGGGAGCATCTGGATCGAGGGCAGGATGTGCTGCTGGACATCGAGGTGCAGGGCGCGTCCAAGGTGAAAGCCCGGTGCCCTGAGGCGGTCCTGATCTTCATCCTGCCCCCATCGCTGGAGGAGTTGGCCCACCGGCTCCAAGTCAGAAGCACCGATCCCGAGGACGTGATCGTCAAGCGGCTGGACCGGGCCCGGGAGGAGTGCGGAGAGATCAATAAATATGATTACCTGGTGGTCAACGACAGCGTCATCGCCGCAGTGGGAGAGATCATCTCTATCCTCACTGCTGAAGGGTGCCGTGTCAAGAATCGCGACCACCTCACCCGGCGTATCATCGCCAGGGAAACTTGATAAAATAACTGTGTACATTTGGCTGTTCGAGATCTGTGAAAGGAATGTGAGAGATCATGCTGCTCTACCCCCCTATGAAGGACTTGTTGAAGAATATCCCCAGCCGCTATATGCTGGTGAACGTGGTGGCCAACCGGGCCAGGAAGATCTCCAGTGAGGCGGAACAGAGCGGGATCCCACTGACAGAAAAGCCGGTCACCCTGGCCATCCGCGAGGTGGCCAGCGGTGCGCTGCGCATCGACGGAATGGATGAATGATCAGCTGCAAGCGGCCAGAAGGCCGCTTGTCTGTTGCTGGAGAGGAGGGACGAGATGGATCTGGCAAAAGTAGCTGTAGCCAGTGCGACCTATGCCATCGACCGTCCCTATGACTATCTGGTGCCGGAGGAGCTGGCCGGGCGTGCTCAGCCGGGGATGCGGGTGCTGGTCCCCTTCGGGGCGGGCAACCGCAGGACGGACGGCATCATCCTGGCTATGGTTGACCAAGAGCCGGATGGAGAAAAGCGAAAGGCCATCCTGGCCCTGTTGGATGACGAGCCTATGCTGGAGCCGGAGCTGCTCAAGCTGGCCCTGTGGATGCGGGAGCAGTATTTCTGTACCGTTTATGACGCAGCCCGTGCCATGCTGCCCTCCGGACTGTGGTTTTCTCTGAAGGACTGCTGGAAGCTGGCTGACGGGGTGGACCGGGAGCGTGCGGAGCAGGCCGCCGGACGGTCCACCAAGGCCAAGCATCTGGTGGAACTGCTGCTGGCAAACGGGGGCTGCGTGGAGATGCGGCAGATCCGGCAGGCATTTGGCCTGAGCGACCCTAACCCGCCGCTGCGGCAGCTGTCGGAGCAGGGCGTCATCGTCCTGGAGACCAGCGCCGCCCGGGGCGTGGGCGACAAGCAGGAAAAGGTTGCGGTGCTGGCTGTGCCGCCGGAGGACGCCATGGCCCAGGTGAGCTCCCGCCGGAGCCGGGCGCCTCTTCAATACTCTGTGGTGGAGCAGCTGTGTGTCTTTGGCCGCATCTCGGCACGGGAGCTGTGTTATTTCACCGGGGCGTCCGTGACCACGCTAAAGGCGCTGGAAAAGCGCGGCCTGCTCACGCTGGAGACCCAGGAGGCATTTCGCCGGCCGGAGCTCCCCTATCCTGTGGGCGGCGGGCAGGCGACAAAGCTCAATGAAGAGCAGCAGGCGGTCTATGAGGGCCTGCGCCAGCTGGTGGACCAGGGAGTGGCTGCGGGTGCGCTGTTGTACGGCGTGACAGGCAGCGGTAAGACCCAGATCTATCTCCATCTCATCGACCATGTTCTATCCAAAGACAAGACTGCCCTGGTGCTGGTGCCAGAGATCGCCCTGACGCCTCAGCTGATGCAGGTGTTTGCCGCCCGGTTCGGCCGTCAGGTGGCCATCCTCCACAGTTCCCTGCGCTCCGGGGAGCGGTGTGACGAGTGGAAGCGGGCCCGCAGCGGAGACGCCAAGGTAGTCATCGGCACCCGGTCCGCCGTATTTGCACCGCTTCCCCATTTGGGGCTGATCGTGTTGGATGAGGAGCAGGAGCCGAGCTATAAATCAGAACAGACGCCCCGGTATCACGCACGGGATATCGCCAGGTACCGCTGTGCCAAAAACAGGGCGCTTCTTCTTTTGGGCTCCGCCACCCCCTCGGTGGAGAGTATGTACCATGCCAGGGAAGGGGCCTATCATCTCTTCACTCTGAGCCGCCGCTATAATGAGAAGGCACTTCCCCATGTGTCTATCATAGACATGAAAGAGGAACTGCGTGCGGGCAACGGCACCGTGCTCAGTCAGGCTCTGGTGCAGGCCTTGTCCGACACCGCGGCCAGGGGAGAGCAGGCTATTTTATTCCTGAACCGCCGGGGGACAAGCCGGATGGTCACCTGCGGCGAGTGTGGACAGGTGCCCACCTGTCCCCGGTGTTCTGTCCATTTGACCTACCATTCCGCCAATGGCCGTCTCATGTGTCATTACTGCGGCTACTCTCAGGCGCTGCCGGAGGCCTGCCCGGCGTGCGGCGGTATGTTGAGCTTTGTGGGGGCGGGCACTCAGAAGGTGGAGGAGGAGCTGAAGGAGCGGTTCCCAGGTATGCAGGTGCTCCGGATGGACGCGGATACCGTGACCGCCACCCGTAGCCACGAGAAGATCTTGGATCAGTTCCGAAAAAAGGGCATCCCGGTGCTGGTGGGCACCCAGATGGTGGCCAAGGGACTGGATCTTGAAAATGTCACCCTGGTGGGGGTGGTGTCCGCCGACCAGTCCCTCTATACTGGAGATCTTCGGGCGGGGGAGCGCACCTTCTCCCTGCTGACCCAGGTGGTGGGCCGGGCCGGCCGGGGAAGCAAGACCGGACGTGCCATCATCCAGACCTATACCCCGGAAAATGAGATCATCCAGTGCGCCGCCCGTCAGGATTATGACCAGTTTTATGATGAGGAGATCCAGCTGCGCCGTCTCCGGGGCTATCCGCCCTTCCTGGACCTGTTCGTCCTCACCGCCTCCGGGCTGGAGGAGTCGGCGGTGCTCCGCACCTGTCTGCGGCTGCGGCAGGCGCTGGAAAAGACATTGGCGGCAGCAGAATACCGGGATATCCAGGTCCAGCTGCTGGGACCAGCTCCCGCGGCGGTGGCCAAGGTCAACGACCGATACCGCTACCGCCTGACCCTGAGGGCCCAAAATCAAAAGAAGCTGCGGGAGCTGGTGGCCCATCTGCTCCGGCAGGCAATGAAGGACCAACGAAATCGGGGCGTGTCCCTGTATGCGGACGTCAACCCCATGGATTAGGAGGAATATCGCATGGCTTTGAGAAAGATCTTGATCGAGGGAGACCCCACGCTGTATAAAAAGAGCCGTCCGGTGGAGCGGTTCGACGAGCGGCTCCACATCCTATTGGACGACATGAAAGAGACTTTGGCAGACGCCAATGGAGCCGGTCTGGCCGCCCCCCAGGTGGGGATCCTCCGCCGGGTGGTGGTGGTCGTGGACGCGGACGACCAGATGGTGGAGCTGGTCAACCCTGAGCTCATCCACACGGAGGGAGAGCAGACGGGACTGGAGGGCTGCCTGTCTGTCCCTGGAAAGTATGGCCTGGTCACCCGACCCTATAAGGCCCGGGTCCGGGCCCAGGACCGCAACGGAAGGGTGTTCGAACTGGACGGAGAGGAGATCGTGGCCCGCTGCTTCTGCCATGAGCTGGAGCACCTGGACGGTCACCTCTTTGTTGAACAGACCGACCGGCTCTATACCGTGGAGGAACTGGAGGCCATGGAGGACGAGGGCAGATGAGGCTGGTATTCATGGGCACTCCCATGTTCGCGGTGCCCTCTTTGAAAGCGCTGGTGGAGGCCGGACATGAGGTCGTGGGGGCATTCACACAGCCGGATAAGCCTAAAAACCGCGGCATGAAGCTCCAGCCAACGCCTGTAAAGGAATATGCTATAACGGAAGATATCCCGGTCTACCAGCCGGAAAAGCTTCGGGACGGCCAGGCGCTGGATATCCTCCGGCAGCTGTCGCCGGAGCTGATCGTTGTTGCCGCCTATGGAAAGATCCTGCCGGCGGATATCCTGGAACTGCCTCCGCTGGGGTGCGTGAACGTCCACTCCTCGCTGCTGCCCAAATACAGGGGGGCGGCCCCCATCAACTGGGCGATCCTCAACGGGGAGGATGAGACCGGCGTTACCATCATGTATATGGCTCAGGGGCTGGACACTGGGGATATCATTTCCCAGGAGGCGACTCCCATCGGCCTGGATGAGGATGCCGCATCCCTCCATGACCGGCTGGCCCAGTTGGGAGCCGGACTGTTGGTCCGCACTCTGGAGCAGCTGGAGCAGGGGACTGCTCCCCGGACGGCACAGGATGACGCGCTGTCCTGCTATGCGCCCATGCTGTCCAAGGAGATGTCCCCCATGGACTGGACCAGGAGCGCCCGGCAGCTCCACGACCAGGTGCGCGGGCTGGTCCCCTGGCCCTCTGCCACGGCAGTGATCGACGGGGTGCGCTGTAAGATTTGGTCTACCACATTGACTTCGGAACACACAGATAAAGCCCCCGGCACCGTGGTCCAGGCGGACAAGCATGGGCTGAAGGTGGCCTGTGGGGGCGGACAGGTGCTCCAGCTCGACGAGCTCCAGCCCGACGGCAAGAAGCGTATGGCGGCTACCGCCTTTTTGATGGGACACCCCATCCCAGTGGACTGAATCACTTTGAACCGAGAGGAGGCCGCCTATGGCAAGCGCCCGGGAGACGGCTCTGCGGACCCTGATGGCCTGCCAGCGTCAGGGGGCCTGGTCGGACGGATATCTGAAAAAGGCCATCCGGGAGGACGGTCTGGACAGGCGGGACGCGGCCCTGGCCACCCGGCTGTGCTTTGGCGTGCTCCAAAACCAGCTCCGGCTGGACTGGTATCTGGCCCAGTTTTCCCGCATCCCCCTGGACAAGCTGGAAGGGGCTGTGCTTTGCTCGCTGCGCCTGGCCCTGTACCAGATCCAGGAGATGGACCGGGTGCCTGACAGCGCCGCCGTCAATGAGGCGGTGAAGCTCACCCGGAAGCACAGCCGAAATCCCAAGGCGGCGGGGCTGGTCAACGCAGTGCTGCGCGCCTATCTGCGCCAGCGAGACGAATTGCCGGAGCCGACAGGCAAGACCTGGGAGGAGACGATGTCTCTCCGGTATAGCCACCCTCAGTGGTTGGTCGAGAGCTTTGAAGCCCGGCTGGGCCGGGAAGGGACGGAGGCATTGCTGGACACCGATGATCAGCAGCCTCCAACTACTATACAGGTAAATGCCTTGCAGGTATCGCCTGGGCAGGCACTGGAGAGCCTGGAGTCCCAGGGCGTTCAGGGAGGATCCCATCCCTGGCTGCCTGGCTGCCTTGTCCTTCGGGGGACCGGAGATCTGGAGGAATTGGATGCCTACCAAAAGGGATGGTTTTACGTCCAGGACGCGGCTGCCCGTATGGCTGTGCTGGCGGCAGGACCAAAAGCAGGGCAGCGGGTGCTGGACTGCTGTGCCGCCCCGGGCGGGAAGTCCTTTGCCTGTGCCATCCAGATGGAGGATCGGGGCGAGGTGGTGTGCTGCGACATCCACCCCCACAAGATCAGGCTGCTGGAGGCGGGCAAGGCCAGGCTGGGTTTCCGCAGTCTGCGGCCCCAGCTGCAAAATGCGGCCCAGGTCAGACCAGAATGGCTGGGGAGCTTTGATGTGGTGATCGCGGACGTGCCCTGTTCGGGGCTAGGCATCATCCGCAAGAAGCCGGACATAAGATATAAGGCTGCCGCGCCGCTGGCAGGGCTGCCCAAGGTGCAGCGGAAGATCTTAGGCAATAACTCCGCCTATGTCCGGGCGGGCGGTACTTTGCTCTATTCCACCTGCACACTGCTGGAGCGGGAAAATGAGGCGGTGGTGGAGGATTTTCTGTCCGGCCACCCTGACTTTTTCCTGGAGAGCTTTACGCTGCCGGGGGTCGGTGAGAGCAAAGGGATGCTCACCCTGTGGCCCCACATCCACGGAACAGACGGATTCTTTATGGCGAAACTGAGGAAACGGAGGTGACGGACGTGCGGGACATCAGATCCATGACCCCGGAGGAGCTTCGGGACTACCTGAAGGAGCTGGGCCAGCCGGCTTTCCGGGCAAAACAGATCTTCCGGTGGCTGCACAAGCCGGTCACTTCCTTTGATGAGATGAGCGACCTGTCCAAGGCTCTGCGGGCCCAGCTGGAGCAGGAGTGCTTCCTCACCGTGCCCCAGGTGGAGCGCAAGCAGGTGTCCGCCCTGGACGGTACTATCAAGTATCTGTGGCGGTTGGGAGACGGAAATTGTATCGAGACGGTTTTGATGCGCTACAGGCATGGGAATACTGTCTGTGTATCCTGCCAGGTGGGGTGCAATATGGGATGCGTGTTCTGTGCCTCCACCCGCGGCGGTAAGATCCGGGATCTGACTGCCTCTGAGATCTTGGATCAGGTGCTGTTCACCCAGCTGGACAGCGGGGAGGAGATCTCCAACATCGTGATGATGGGCATCGGGGAGCCGCTGGATAATTTCGACCAGGTCCTGCGCTTCCTCACCCTGGTCAACCATCCGGATGGGGTCAACATCGGGATGCGGCATATCTCCCTGTCCACCTGCGGCCTGACAGATAAAATTGACAAACTGGCCGGTCTTGGGTTACAATTGACTCTGAGCGTATCCCTCCATGCGCCTGACGACGAGACCCGCTCCCGGCTGATGCCGGTGAACCGGGCTGTGGGTGTGGAGCGGCTGATGGAGACCTGCCGGAGATATTTCGAGACCACCGGCCGGCGTATCTCCTATGAGTACGCCATGATCGACGGGGTGAACGACAGCGACCATCAGGCCGATCTGCTGGCGGCTTTGCTGAAAGGGCAACCGGGGCATGTCAATCTGATCCCCCTCAACCATGTGGCGGAATCTCCCTTAAAGCCCAGCAGGAGGGTGCGACGATTCCAGCAGCGTCTGGAAAGCCATGGAGTGACCGCAACGGTGCGGCGCAAACTGGGCGGGGACATCGATGCGTCCTGCGGCCAGCTCAGGCGGAAACATCTCCAGGAACGCGAAAATACCCAGAGCGGAAAGGATACCATACCATGAATCTATGGGGCATTACGGACATAGGTGCCGTAAGGAACGACAACCAGGACAGCTATCGGATCGAGGGGCTGGATGAACATACGGCGCTGGCCGTGGTGTGCGACGGCATGGGAGGTGCCCGGGCCGGCAATGTGGCCAGTTCTACGGCAGTGGAGGAGTTCACCCAGTCGCTGTTGGCCCAGGGCCAACAGCCGGATGGCTGGGCGGGCGCCCTGCGCAAAGCGGTGGCTCAGGCCAATGAGAAGGTCTATTCCATATCCCTTGACCGCCCGGAGTGCCGGGGGATGGGGACCACATTGGTGGCGGCCCTGGTCACAGAGGATACCTTGTGGGTGGTCAACATCGGGGACAGCCGATGTTATCAGGTGCTGGACGGCGAGATCCGCCGCGTCACCCGGGACCACTCCCTGGTGGAGGATCTGGTGGAGCAGGGAGAGATCACCCGGGAAGAGGCCAGGGTACACCCGCAGAAGAACTTGATCACCCGGGCTCTGGGGGTGGACAGGACCGTACAGGAGGACCTGTTCGAGCTGGATAACACGGGAGGCTACCTGCTGTTGTGCTCAGATGGTCTCTCCAATACCGTGACTGACGAGGAACTGCGCCGTGAAGTGGTGGCGGAGGATAAGGCAGGCTGTTGTCAGCGGCTGCTCCGCCTGGCGCTGGAGCGAGGCGCTCCGGACAACGTGACCGCCGTTCTCGTTCAACTTTGATCAGGAGGACTTTACCATGGATCAATACATAGGTAAAATGCTCGACAACCGATATGAGATCCTGGAGTGCATCGGCGTGGGCGGCATGGCGATGGTGTATAAGAGCCGCGATCACCGGCTCAACCGTCTGGTGGCGATCAAGATCCTTAAGCCGGAGCTGGCCAGTGACGCGGAGTTCCGCCGGCGTTTCCATGACGAGTCCCAGGCGGTGGCCATGCTGTCCCATGTGAATATCGTGGCCATCTATGATGTCAGCCGGTCTGAGGAGCTGGATTACATCGTCATGGAGCTCGTGGACGGCATGACCCTCAAACAGTACATGAAAAAACGGGGCACACCGTTGAGCTGGCGGGAAGCGCTCCACTTTATCACCCAGATCGTCCGGGCCCTGGGCCACGCCCATAGCCGGGGCATCATCCACCGGGACATCAAGCCGCAAAACATCATGGTCCTTCGGGACGGCAGCGTGAAGGTCACGGATTTTGGCATCGCCAGGGTGGCCAGCGCTGCCCAGGCGACCCTGACCCAGGAGGCTCTGGGATCGGTCCACTATATCTCCCCGGAGCAGGCCCGGGGCAGCCATATCGATGGCCGCTCTGACCTCTATTCCGCCGGCGTGGTGCTCTATGAG
>JAHZFC010000019.1:0-64 GCA_019421525.1 Clostridiales bacterium | reverse complement strand
TGACCGGAAATAGGTAGGGGCTGTCATTGTGGCCATACCTGTCCAGTATCTCCTGCATTTTTTT
>JAHZFC010000018.1:10784-13261 GCA_019421525.1 Clostridiales bacterium | reverse complement strand
TCCTTAAGCCGGAGCTGGCCAGTGACGCGGAGTTCCGCCGGCGTGGTGCTCTATGAGATGCTCACCGGGCGATTGCCCTTCGAGGGGGAGACGCCGGTCTCCGTGGCGATCCAGCACATCAACTCGATCCCCATCCCCCCCAGGGACCTCAACCCAGATATCCCGCCGGCCCTGGAGGCCATCACGTTGAAGGCCATGTCGCCCAAGCCGGAGGATCGCTATTCCTCCGCGGATGAAATGCTGGCAGACCTGGAGGAGTTCCGTAAAAACCCAGATGTGACGCCGGAGCACGCCAGACGGGATGATGACGCGCTGATGGAAGAGCCTACCCGTGTGGTACCGGTTTCCGAGATCAGGCAGGAGGAGGCCCAGCAGCGTGTCCGCCGGGCCGATCCGGATCCGGACAGAGACCGTGCCGTAGAGCGCCAGGCCCGCCGATCGGCCCGTGTGGAGCGGACGGCGGACAAAGATGACTACGACGACTATGATGAAGAGCCCCGGCGCCGGGGAGTGCCTCCCTTCCTCATCGCGATCTTGGCGATCTTGGTCTTTGTGGGCGGGCTGATCTTCTTTGCGTACAACTTTTTCCTGCGTGGGATGTTCACGCAGGAAGGATCCCAGCTCAGAGTGCCCAACCTGACTCCCTACACCTATTCCGAGCTGCAGGCAGACCCCAGCCTGTATGAGGGCTTCACCATCGAAGTGGTGGAGCAGCGGACCAGCAACGACTACGCGGAGGGGGCCGTTATCGAGCAGGATCCGGTGGCAGATACCCTGATACCCGAGGGGGAAAGCACGGTCATCCAGCTGGTGATCTGTGCCGGGGCGGAGCCGATCACGATGCCGAACGTCGTTGGCGAACTGTATGTGAACGTGACCTCTGAGCTGCGGGACATGGATCTGACCGTGGAGATCGAGTATGAGAACAGCGAAGATGTGGATTCCGGTCTGATCATCCGCACCACCCCGGAGGCGGGGACGGAGCTGAGCCCGGGAGATACCGTCATCCTTTATGTCAGCCAGGGCAAGGAATCTGATCTAGTGACAGTGCCTGATTTCCTGAATATGACGCTGGATGATGCGCGGGATGCCGCGACTTCTGCGGGCCTTACGATCGGTACCGTGGATAGCTTCCCGAGCAAAGATTATGAGGCTGGCAGGATATCTTATCAAAGCATCGCAGCCTATAAAGAGGTGGAGCGGGGCACCACCATCAATCTTTGGGTGAGCACTGGGTCCGGCGAGGAGGAGCCCTCGCCCTCTCCCTCGGAATCTCTCCCGCCGACGACAAGTGATGACCCCACTGGTTCTGCCTCTCCAGATCCCGGCCCCAGTGACACCATGGCGGTAGCGACCACAAAGACGATCACTGTCGACCTGCGTGATTTTGACGGGCCCAAGGTGGATCTCCGTGTCGTGGTGGGCGGCAGTGTGGTGTTCAGCGGTACGGTGAATACCAGTATCGGCACACAAAACATCCCAGTGACTGGAACAGGGTCAGAACTGGTGGAGATCTACGACGGGGATACCCTGGTCGGCTCCTATTATCTGGATTTCTCGGAGTGAGCATGGAGGGCAGGATCGTCAAGGCCCTCAGCGGCTTCTATTATGTGGATACCGGGGAGGCTGTGATTGCATGCCGGGCCCGGGGCAAGTTCCGGCACCAGGGGGTCAGCCCCCTGGTGGGGGACTTGGTCACTGTGACCCCAACGCAGGCGGGGCAGGGGATGGTGGATGAGATCTCGCCCCGCCGCAACCAGTTCTCCCGGCCGGCTGTGGCCAACATCGACCAGCTGGTCATCGTGGCCTCGGGCGCTGTCCCGGTGACGGACCCTTTCCTCATCGACCGGATGATCACCATCGTCGAGGCGAAGGAGTGTCAGGTCATCGTCTGCTTCAACAAATCGGACCTGGACCGGGCAGAAGAGTTGTATCAGGTATATCGTCAGGCGGGGATCGAAGTGCTCCACATCAGCGCAGAGAACGGCGAAGGGCTGGAAGGACTTAGAGACCTCATAGTTGGAAAGGTATCTGCCTTTACAGGGAATTCCGGTGTGGGCAAGTCCAGCATCCTCAACGCGCTCTATCCGGGCTTTGGCCTTCAGGTGGCGGAGGTCAGTGAAAAGCTGGGCCGCGGACGGCACACCACCCGCCATGTGGAGCTGTTTGCCGCAGACGGCGGCTTTGTGATCGACACCCCAGGTTTCTCCTCTTTTGATGTGGAGCAGATGGAACATATCAGACCAGAGGATCTGGGGGAGACCTTTCGGGAGTTTCGACCCTATCTCGGTCAGTGTCAGTTCGTTGGCTGTACCCACACCAAGGAAAAGGGGTGCGCGGTCCTTGCTGCCCTCCGGGATGGGAAGATCGCGCCCAGCCGTCACGCCAGCTATGTCCGCCTGTATCAGCAGGCCAAGGAGATCAAGCCCTGGCAGCAGCGATGAACCGCTTTGCCTGTCCGTCACCAAACAGCCTCC
>JAHZFC010000018.1:7016-10774 GCA_019421525.1 Clostridiales bacterium | reverse complement strand
CTCCTACTTCGTATACTGGGGCAGACCAGTATGGAGAAGGAGGCTGTTTTTTATGCGTATCGTGGTCCTGAGGTCCCCCAAGGTGCTGTGCGGCTTCTTACGGAAGATCTTCCATATGGACTGAATGGCTGGCGCCGGAAAGGGAGATATACGCCTTTCCGGCGCTTCCCGTATCTGGGGGCAGTCATACCAGATAGGACTTGCACATAAACTGCTGATAGAATATGTGCAAGGAGAGGACGGCTATGGAGCTTCATAACAAACGTCTGGGCGGCTTCCGCCCGGTCTATCATGCACTATTGCGCCAGGAGGAGACACTGGAGAGCATCGTGCCAGACGCGCTGCCCGATATCGCCCGGATCGTGGCGGCGGCGGGGACGGTCTTGTTCCGGCAGAAGGAGACGGTGGACGGGAGCGTCCGGGTGATGGGGACAGCGTGTACTTCTGTACTGTATCTGCCAGAGGGAGACGGCGGGCCCTGCTGTCTGTCCCTGAATATCCCCTTCCTGTGCAGCGGAGATGCCCCGGCGATCCAGAGCGGCTGCCAGGTCCAGGTCAGCGCCCGGGTCATCAGTGCCGACGCCCAGATGCTCAACCCCCGCAAGGTGCTGGCCAGGGTGGAGTTGGCTGTAGACGTGTGCGTCTACGGAGAGGAGGATGCGGAGATATGTGACAGCGCAGACCATGAGGATGACGACACCATCCAGACGCTGGAGGAGGCCCATAAAGACCTGGTGGCGGTGGATGTGACAGAGAAAAACTTCACCTTCTCCGATGTGCTCCGTCTGCCTGCCTCCCGCCTGCCTCTGGAACAGCTGCTGCGCACCAGCGCAGAGCTGAACTGTGCGGAGGCAAAGGTCATCGGGAAAAAGCTGGTGGTAAAGGGAGAGTGCGTGCTCTGCGTACTGTACCGGAGCGGGACGGAAACAGTCTGCGCCAGGTTCGAGCTGCCCTTCTCCCAGATCCTTGAGGTAAAGGGCGGGGGAGAGGATAGCGCAGTATGGGCGGAGGCGGTCCTCATCGGGATGGACTGTACGCCAAGAGGGGAGGAGGAGCTGGAGGTCAGCTTCGAGGTGCTGCTCCAGGCAGTGGTGCGTCAGGAGCGGGAGGTGGAGCTCCTGGCAGATCTCTACAGTGTGGCACAGCCCATGGAGGTGGAGCGGGGGAAGGTGTCCCTCTCGCCATTGGTGGAACAGGGCAGCAGGCGGCAGATCGCCCGGCAGTTCTGTCAGTGTGGCATTCCGGCCAAACAGGTGGTGGAGTGCCGGCTGACCATTGGGGAGGTCAGCCAGGTCCCGTCCGGGGAGGCAGCCAGCATGGTGACCGCCAAGGCATATGCCGATGTGCTCTATCTCAGTGAGGATGATGAGCTGTGTGCCGTGTCCTATACGGGGCCTGCCAGCTGTGAGCTGCCCGTCGCACAGGGCGGGAAATGTCTGGTCAGATGCCATCTGGTGGGGGAGCCCTCAGCCACCCCCGTGACCGGCGGGCTGGAGGTGCGCTTCGAGGCAGAATTCATCTATCTGATCACCCGGGAGGACGTGGCTTATTTTGTCTCCTCCGCCCGGCCTGGGCCGGCGGAAGAGGTCTCCTGTGAGCGGCCCTCTGTGGTCATCCGTGTGGTGGGGGATGGGGAGCGCCTGTGGGATATTGCCAAGTGCTGCCGGTCCACTGTGGCTGATATCCAGGCCGCCAATGCCATAGGCTGCGAAGATGCGCCCAGCGGTACCCTCTTGCTCATCCCCAAATGCAGATAACGCCCTAGCCAGAGCCGTTGCGGGCGGACCTATGGGAGCCGCCCGCAACGGCTCCTGCTTCAAGAGAGAGAAAGCGCGGATCGTCCACAGCCTGTCATATTCCATAGCTTATCCCCATAGGATGTAGGGAAAATGCGGCGAGGAGGAATGGCAGTGGAAAACCGCAAGATCTATGAGGATATCACCCAGCGGACCAACGGCGATATTTACATCGGGGTGGTGGGTCCGGTCCGTACGGGAAAATCCACCTTTATCAAACGCTTTATGGAGACGCTGGTGCTGCCGGGGATCGAGAACGTCTACCGCAGGGACCGCGCCCGGGATGAGCTGCCGCAGAGCGGTTCCGGCCGGGTGGTGATGACGGCGGAGCCGAAATTCGTCCCAGAGGAGGCGGTGGACATCGCCATGGACAATGGCGCCACCCTCTCGGTCCGGCTGATCGACTGTGTGGGCTACATGGTGCCCGGCGCCATGGGGCAGACAGAGGGCGGCGTGCCCCGGATGGTGACCACACCGTGGTTCGACCATGAGATCCCCATGACCCAGGCAGCCGAGATCGGCACCCAGAAGGTCATTACCGACCACTCCACCCTTGGCATCGTGGTCACCACGGACGGCACCATCACCGATATCCCGCGGGAGGACTACCTGGAGGCGGAGGAACGGGTGATTGAAGAGCTCAAAGCTCTTGGGAAGCCATTCATGGTGCTGCTCAACTCCGCCTACCCCCAGTCGGAGACGGCCCAGACCCTCCAGGCGGATATCTCGGAGAAATATGATGTCACCTGTATGGCGGTCAATTGCCTGACCCTGGATGAGGACACCATCAGCGAGATCATCAAGGGCGTACTGTATGAATTCCCCATGAAGGAGCTGGATCTGTACCTGCCTGCCTGGGTGGACGCGCTGCCCTTTGAGCACCCCATCAAAAGCGGCCTGTACAACGTCATCCGGGAGGAGACGGGGCGGCTCCGCCGCCTCCGGGACGTGGAAAAGGCGGTCTGGGCCATGGGGGACCGGGAGGAGGTCAGCTCTGCGGTCCTGGACCGGATGGACATGGGAACCGGTGTGGCCACCGCCACATTAGAGGTGCCCAGGGCATTGTTTTACAGTACCCTGTCCCAGCAGTGCGGCATGGAGATCACAGATGATGGCGATCTGATGGAGCTCATGACCCAGCTGGCAGCCATGAAGTCCCGCTATGATAAGGTGTCTGCCGCCCTGGAGCAGGTAGAGGCCACCGGCTATGGCATCGTGATGCCCGACCCCAAGGAGATGGTGCTGGAGGAGCCTGAGATCGTCAAGCAGGGAGGCCGGTATGGGGTGCGGCTCAAGGCGTCCGCGCCGTCCATCCACATGATGAAGGCGGACATCCAGACAGAGCTGTCCCCGATCATGGGCACGGAAAAGCAGTCGGAGGAGATGGTGGACTACCTGCTCAAGCAGTTCGAAGGAGATACGGAGCGGATCTGGGATTCCAACATCTTTGGACGCTCCTTCCACGAACTGGTGGGAGAGGACCTCCAGAGCAAGCTCAAACGGATGCCGGATGACGCCAGGGAGAAGCTGAGGGAGACAGTCCAGCGCATCATCAACGAGGGATCCGGCGGATTGATCTGTATCATCTTGTGAGCAAGGCAGGCGCGGGTACTGACCCGCGCCTTTTTTTGGGTATAAACAGAAAGATATAACATTATGCAAAACTCATATTTGAAAAGACAGAAAAAAGAGGTACAATAGAGACAAGTTATAACCTTGGCGATATTTCTCATCCGGTGTTCCCAGCAAAGATGACAGCGGGAGAGTGAGCGTATTGGATCTGACACAGCTAAAATATTTTCAGGCCGTAGCCAAGGCGGGAAATGTGTCCAAGGCAGCGGAAAAGCTGTTCGTGACGCAGCCCAACCTCAGCAAGAGCATTTCAAGACTGGAGGATGAGTTAGGTGTCCCCCTTTTCGAGCACCGCCGGGGGAAGATCCTGCTCAACGAATATGGGCGGAA
>JAHZFC010000018.1:5592-7006 GCA_019421525.1 Clostridiales bacterium | reverse complement strand
TCTTTTTGAGCAGTGTGGAGCTTGCCTTCCATGAGCTGGACAACGGGCGGCAGACGATCTTGCGTATGTATGAGTCGGACCAGCACATCCTGCGTCTCGGCTGCTGTGTGGATGATTTTCTGGCGGACATGCTGCGGGACTTTGCAGAGAAATACCCGGATGTGGGCTTGCGGCAGTTCAACTGCCCCTATGACAGCGTGACCGACCGGCTGCTGGACCGAACGGCGGATATCATCATCACCAATGGTCCGCCGGACAGCGAGAGCATCCGATATCTGGAGCTGGGGCGGCAGGAATATGTCCTCCTGATGAGCAGCAGCCATCCTTTGGCCAGTCAGGAGGGGGTGTGGCTCAAGGAGTTGAAAGAGGAAAAGTTCATCTGTGATTCCTCCAGGATGAACCTGTCTAAACTCCAGAGCCTGTGCCAGCAGCAGGGATTTGAACCCAAGGTGGCCTATGAGGTGGAGAGCTCCGCATTGATCTTCCACCTGCTGGAGCTCAACTCCGGGCTCTCTTTCATGCCGATCGCCCAGGTACTCAAGATCCACCGGATCTTTTCTGGGCATGAGGCTAAGATCCACATGGCTCACATCAAGGATGAGATCCCCAAGGCGAGCATCGGACTGGCCTATCACCGCAGCTTTACCTTCACCTATGCGGCCAATTGCCTGCTGGAGCATGTGAGGGAGTTCTTCCATGAGGAGGACCGTGCGCTGGAGCAGTTCCGGATATGACTTGTTTATGTCGGCCAAGTTATAATGTGAGATCAAGTCTGAATTTGCCATTTCAAATGTGAGATGTTATATTACAAATATATTGGGAACCGAAAACTGATCAAAAAAGGAGTTGTTCGATCATGGCAGCTGATATCAAAGGAAAAGTGGCATTGGTAACAGGCGGCGCCACCGGGATGGGCCGGGCGGCGGCGCTGGAATTTGCCAGTCTGGGCGCGAAGGTGGCCGTGGTCACCGGCAGCAACGTGAAGGGCGGGCAGGAGACGGTCCGTATGATCGAGGAGCAGGGGGGAGAGGCGGCTTTCTTCCAGTGCAATATCTCGAAAGAGGCCGATGTGGAGGCCATGGTGGCCGCTGTGGTGGCCAAGTGGGGACGGATCGACTGTGCCTTCAATAACGCGGGCGTCGGTCCCGATGGAGTGCGCATCCCCTATGGTCCGCTGACCGAACTGTCTGAAGAGATCTGGGACAAGGTGATGAACGTCAACCTGAAGGGCACCTTCTTCTGCCTGAAGCATGAGATCATCCAGATGCGCAAGCAGGGAAAGGGAGCCATCGTCAATAATGCCTCTATCGGCGGGCTCAAGATGGCCCCCAATTTTGGGGCCTATGGTCCTTCCAAGGCAGGAGTGATCGCGCTGACCAAACTGGCGGCCATTGAGAATGCCAAGGCGGGGATC
>JAHZFC010000018.1:0-5582 GCA_019421525.1 Clostridiales bacterium | reverse complement strand
ATCCGGGTCAATGTGGTGTGCCCTGGCCCCACTCTGGGCACCGACCTGATGGCCAACACCCTCTCCACCGACCCGGGCGAGGAGCAGGCGCTCAAGGAGCATGTCATCCCCATGGGCAAGCTGGGCACCGCCCAGGATGTGGCCCGAGCGGCGGTCTGGCTGTGCTCTGACCTGTCCGGCCACACCACTGGCCAGACCCTGTCTGTGGACGGCGGCATGCATGCGACCTGAGAGGTGAGATATGGAGATGAAATTCCCTACTTATGATCTGACCGGCCGCCGGGCGCTGGTCACCGGAGCGGGCAGCGGCATCGGCCGCGCAGCCGCTCTGTGCCTGGCCCACTATGGGGCTCAGGTGGCAGTATGTGACATCCAGATGGAGCGGGCAAAGTCAGTGACCGATGAGATCCTGTCTGCCGGCGGACAGGCTGTGGCCGTCCAGGGCAACGTGGCGGATGCCCAGAGCGTGGCGGACATGTTCGCCCAGGTGGACGAGGCCTTCGGCGGACTTGATATCCTGATCTCCAATGCCGGTGTGGGCGGAGATGTGAAGCCCATCCTGGAGCAGTCTGAGGAAGCCTTCGACCAGGTGGTGTCCGTGGATCTGAAGGGCGCGTTCCTGTGCGCCAAGCAGGCGGCTCAGCGGATGATCAGCCAGGGCCAGGGCGGGCGGATGATCTTTACTGCCTCCATCGCCGCCTATGAGGGCGGCGGCTTCCACGGCCCCTATGGGGCAGCCAAGGGCGGTCTGTGCACCCTGGTCAAGACCATGGCACATGAGTGGGCCTCCTACGGCATCACCGTCAACGCGGTATGCCCCGGCCTGACCCGTACCGGGATCAATCAGGAGATCTCAGCCGATCCGGAGCTGGAGGCACAGTTCCTGAAGAAGATCCCAGTGGGCCGCATGGCGGAGCCAGTGGAGATCGCATCGCTGATGCTGTATCTGTCCACCGACGCGGCGGCCTTTATCACCGGCGCAGCCCTCATCGCTGACGGCGGAGCCACCATCGGCGGCTGATCATAAAAGAAGAAGGTGACCACGATATGAAGGAAAATCGTTATCCTCATGTGTTCCAGCCGCTGACGGTCCGCGGCTTGACGTTGAAGAACCGTTTGCAGTATGCCCCTACGGTGGTGCTCAAGTGCTCACCGGACGGGCAGATGACCCAGGAGATGCTGGACTTCATGAAATGGCAGGCCAACACCGGCGTTGCCTATATCACCGTGGGGGATACCCCCGTGACCCACGACGACAACTCCGCCTGGCTGTGCGAGATGAATGTCAACTCCGACGACTGCATCCATGGCATGCACGCCCTGGTGGAGGCGGCCCGGAACAACGGCGCAGAGCTGTCGGTGGAGCTGGCCTACGCCGGCCGGGGCAACCGCCCCAATGCCGACGGGAGCCCCACGGCGGTGGTGTCCGCAGAGCGGCCGGTCTCCCCGGAGCTGGATAATCTGCGCACCATGGACCGCGCCGATATGGATTATATGCGGGACCGCTATGTGGACTGTGCGGTGCGCTGCCAGAAGGCGGGCTTCCGGATGATCATGCTCCACTGCGCCCACAATAACTTCCTGGCCCAGTGGCTGTCTCCCGACTCCAACGTGCGCACCGACGAGTATGGCGGTACGCCGGAGAACCGCCGCCGTTATCCTCTCGAGGTGCTCAAAGCCGTCCGGGAGGCGGTGGGGCCAAACATGGTCATCGAGCTGCGGGTGTCCGCCACCGAGGACACCCCCGGCGGCCTGGAGCTGCCCGAGTCCCTGGACTTTATGGAGGCGGCCCAGGAGTATGTGGACATCATGCATGTGTCTCGGGGCAATATCTTCACCATCGCCGGTACCTATACCATCCCCACTTATTTCAAGGGCCGCCAGCTCAATGTTGCCTTTGCCGCCGAGGCGAAAAAGCGTTTGCACATCCCTGTATGTGTGGTGGGCAACATCACCACCCTGGAGGAGGCGGAGGAGATCATCGCCTCTGGCAAGGCGGACATCGTGGCCATGGCAAAGAGTCACATGGCAGACGGTGACCTGGTGAAGAAGTCCCTGGCCGGGCAGTCGGACCAGGTGCGGCCCTGCACCCGCTGTGACCTGTGCGGAAACGCCAACACCTACGGCACTTCCATGCGCTGCGCCATCAACCCCCGTCTGGGCGAGACCGAGCCCATCGAGCCCGCGCTGGTGAAGAAAAAGGTCATGGTCATCGGCGGAGGTCCGGGCGGCATGATGGCCGCCCAGACCCTGGTGGCCCGCGGCCACGAGGTGACCCTCTATGAAAAGCAGGACAAGCTGGGCGGACTGCTCAACGACGCCACCCAGCTGCCCTTCAAGGGATATATGCGGGGCTATCTGGACTGGGATATCAAGACTACTCTGGCCTGTGGTGCAAAGATCTGCCTGAACACCGAGGTGACCGAGGACTTGGTAGCCCGGGAAAACCCAGACGCTGTCATCGTGGCCACTGGGTCCACCTACCTCAAGCCTCCCATCCCCGGCATCGACCACCCCAAGGTCAAGGCGGTCCGGGATGTGGACGGCAAGACTGTGGACGTGGGCGACACCGTGGTGGTGTGCGGCGCCGGCCTGTCCGGCGTGGAGTGTGCCCTGGCTCTGGCCCAGGAGGGCAAGAAGGTCACAGTGATCGATATGATTCCCGCCGATGACTTCTGCGCCACCATGCCCATCTTCAATAAGGCGGACCTGTTCGACCAGCTGGAAAAGGGCGGTGTCAAGCTGATCGGGAATATGAAGATCAAAGCCTTTACGGATGCTGGTGTGGAAGCGGTAGACGGGGAAGGCAATGATGTTCTTTTCGCCGGTGACGCATATGTCAACGCCCTGGGCGTGGCTCCCAATGGCAAGCTGGGGCTGGCCCTGATGGCAAAGTACGGTACCGATGTCTACATGGTGGGCGACTGTGTGGGCAAGGGCCGCAATTACATGGACGCCAACCAGGAGGCCTATCACGCGGCCATGCGGATCTGATCTGGAGCCATAGGCGCAAATATAGAAATTCCTCTGCCATTCCTATGGAAATGGCAGAGGAATTTTTTCGTAAACTATTTTTCTGCTGCGATCTGTTCCAACAGAGCCCGGTCCAGAAGGGTCATCTGGCGGTAGCCCAGCTGGAGGGCCCCCTGGCGGGCCAATCCTCCCAGCACCCGGCTCACCGTGACCCGGGTGACGCCTATTGCCTGCCCGATCTCCTCATGGGTGCAGCACAGGGGAGAGCCGTCTCCGGAAGGAGGGAGGGACAGAAGATAGCGGGCCACCCGCTGCCGGGCGGGGAGGGTGGCGCTGTCCACATGGCCGGACAGCATCCGCACGGTCCTGGCCAGATATTGGAGCATGGGCAAGGCCAGCTCCGGGTGGCGGCTGAAGATATCGTTCAGCTGTTGTTGATCCACCGACACTGCCAAACACTCTGTGACTGCCATTGCGGAGGTGACTCGTGGGCACTGGTCGAAAAATGACGCCTCGCCCATCAGGTCACCGGGCTGGTGGACGGTCAGCACTCGCTCCTCCCCAGACTGGGTACTGATGAAACTGCGGGCTGTACCGGAAAGAAGATAATAAAAATGGTCGGGCTGGGTCCCCTGTAAGTAGATGAGCTGGCCAGGCCGGTAGCGGCGGGGATGCCGCCCCTCGGCCAGAACGTCCCAGCTCATAGCTGATACCTCCCATCAGAGAGCAGGGCGGGAAAAAAAGGAGCTCTAGGACCGTTCATAGCGGGTACCGTGAGAGTATAGGACTGCGTCTGTCAGGTCGATGCGCAGGATGCGGGTATTGACATCCGACAGATCGTGATGTCCGTTATCGATCCAGTCGGCAAAGCCGTTTCTCAGCGTCTGCGCGATCTGCCGGTTCGCCTCGTCTCCCCAGGGACCAAGGTCGACCGCCTTCCCATGGGCAGTGAACCACTCGCCGGCAATGGCGACCGTGGGCTCTTTCTGGATGTGGCGTACTTTGTTGGAGCGTGCGTCCGTCACAAAATAAAACGCCCCATCGACATACAACGCATTGACAGAACGGACATAGGGTATCCCGTCCTCCACCGTTGCCAGCGGGATAACGGTATCGGTCCCGAACCGTTCCGCCATGACCGCTTCCGCCTCTTTTCCCCAGGCTGCCATAAAAATGCTCCTTTCCTTCAATTTCTGATAAAATATGAGAAATCGCTCTTATTGTATCATGTGTTACATTCTTTGTCCAGAGGTTCTGTCATACTGATATCACAAATGGAACGCAAGGAGGAACGATCTATGGCTATGACCATGACCCAGAAGATCCTGTCCCGGTCCGCCGGGCTGGAGCACGTGGAGCCCGGACAGCTCATCGAGGGAAAACTGGACCTGGTGCTGGGCAACGATATCACCACCCCCGTGGCCATCACGGAGTTTGAAAAGGCGGGGCTCACCTCGGTATTCGACCGGGACAAGATCGCCATCGTGCTGGACCACTCCACCCCATGCAAGGACATCAAGTCCGCCCAGCTGTGTGCCAAATGCCGGGAATTTGCCAAGAAGTATGAGATCACCCACTTCTACGACGTTGGCCAGATGGGGGTGGAGCACGCCCTCATCCCGGAAAAGGGGCTGGCCGCCCCGGGGGAGGTCATCATCGGGGCGGACTCCCACACCTGTACTTACGGTGCCCTGGGCGCTTTCTCCACCGGCGTAGGCTCCACCGACATGGCTGCCGGCATGGCCACCGGGACCGCCTGGTTCAAGGTGCCCCAGGCGATCAGGGTCGAACTGACAGGTAGGTTCCAGCCCTATGTCAGCGGCAAGGACCTGATCCTCCACCTGATCGGGATGATCGGGGTGGACGGCGCGCTCTACCAGTCCCTGGAGTTCTGCGGGGAGGGCGTGGCCAGCCTGGAGATGGACGACCGCTTCACTATCTGCAACATGGCCATCGAAGCGGGGGCCAAAAACGGCATCTTCCCCGTGGACGACAAGACGATCGCCTATCTGGAGGGCCGGGTCAGCCGCCCATGGCAGGCATTTGAGGCGGACCCGGACGCGGTGTACGCCCAGGAGATCACCATCGACCTGTCCCAGCTCCGGCCCACCGTGGCCCTGCCCCATCTCCCCTCCAACACCCAGACGGTGGACGAGGCGGCGGGGAAGAGCATCCAGCAGGTGGTCATCGGCTCTTGCACCAACGGCCGGCTGAAGGATCTGAGGGAGGCCGCCGCTATCCTCCGGGGCCGGAAGGTGGCCGACGGAGTGCGCTGCATCGTCATCCCCGCCACACAGCAGATCTACCTGGACGCCATGGCGGAGGGGCTTGTCGCCGACTTCATCAACGCCGGCGCCGCCGTATCCACCCCCACCTGCGGGCCCTGCCTGGGCGGGCACATGGGGGTGCTCAGCGACAACGAGTGGGCCATCTCCACCACCAACCGGAACTTTGTGGGCCGCATGGGTCCCACCAGCTCTATGATCATCCTGGCAAGTCCCGCTGTGGCGGCGGCCTCTGCCGTCACCGGCGTGGTCACTGACCCTGCTACCATCTGACGGAGGTGTAAAGTGATGAAAGTTTACAAATATGGTGACAACGTGGATACC
>JAHZFC010000192.1 GCA_019421525.1 Clostridiales bacterium | reverse complement strand
GTTTTCGGCCGCGACATGTGCGTGGACGAAAACACTTCTCGGCCCGCAAACGTGCTGACCGCGCCTTTTGCGGTGAGTGCGCTGCGGCGGGCCGCAGCCTACCCGTTGAAAAAGGCTTTGCCTTTTTCAACGGCCTTAAAAGCGCATCAAGCTGGTGAAGTGACCTGTTGACATGATATGCAGGGTGTGGTATGCTGGGTCTACGATTGTAAACTTAGATGCCCAGCCTGTGGGATAGGGGAGGGCTCTGTGTGAAGATCGGTATCTATGGCGGGACCTTTGATCCGCCCCATCTGGGGCATCTGGCGGCGGCCAGGGCGGCAGTGGGAGCATTGGGCCTGGATAAGCTGGTGTTCGTCCCAGACGGCGAGCCCCCGCACAAGCGATTGCCGGAGGGCTCGCCGGCGAAGGAGCAGCGGCTGGCCATGGCGGAGATCGCCGCGGACCAGCTGCTCCTGCCCGAGGTGACGGCGGTGTGGGACGTGGAGATGAAGCGGCCGGGGAAGAGCTACACCTCGGACACCCTCTATCAGGCGTCCCTGCTGTGGCCCCAGGCGGAGCTGTGGCTGCTGATGGGGACGGACATGTTCCTCACCCTGCACACCTGGCACAAGCCGGACGCCATCATGTCCCTGGCGGGGATCTGCGCCTTTGGCCGGACGGAGCAGGACACGGAGGAGGTCTTTGCCCCCCAGCGCGATCACCTGGCCCGGACCTACGGGGCCAAGATCGCCACCATCACCATCCCCGGTCTGGTGGACATCTCGTCCACCCGCCTGCGGGAGCTGCTGTGCGCCGGACAGGGCCGGGAGTACCTGGCCCCGGCGGTATACGGCTACATCCTGCGGGAAAAATTATACGGAACTTGTGCCGACCTCTCCCGTCTAAATAATGAGGACCTGCGGTGCGTGTCCTATTCCATGATAAAGGCCAAGCGCATCGCCCACGTCTGCGGCACAGAGGAGACGGCGGTACACCTGGCCCAGCGCTGGGGCGCAGATGTGGAAAAGCTGCGCCGGGCCGCCATCCTCCACGACTGCACCAAATACTGGTCCCTGGAGGAGCATCTGGCCCTGTGCGACCAATACGGCGTGGCCCTGGACGACATGGAACGGGTGACGGAAAAGCTCCTCCACGCCAAGACCGGGGCGATCCTGGCCCGGTATGTGTTCGGCCAGGACGACGAGGTCTATGACGCGATCTTCTACCACACCACCGGCCGGGCAAATATGAGCCTGGCAGGCAAGATCCTTTACATCGCAGATTACATCGAGCCCAACCGGGATTTTCCAGAGGTGGAGCAGATGCGCGCCCTGGCCGATGACGACCTGGACCAGGCGGTGGCCCTGGGCGCCCGCCTGGCCATCCAGGAGATGGAGGAGCGGGGCAGGCGGGTCCATCCCAACACTCTGGAAGCCTATCGATCTTATCAGAAAGGAACCCAGCTATGACACAGGAGCCAAACAAGCACAGCAGCCCCCGGCGGGTACAGAAAAAGAAAAAGCCCGCCCCCGGGGGAAGAAAAAAGAGAGAGAAGATCATCATGGTCGCGGCGATCATCCTGGCGGTGATCATGGTGCTGGCGGCCACGGTGGTGGTGCTGTACAACCGGTGGGTGCAGAAACCAACCCTGCCCGTCAACGACGACCCCGCCGCCAGCAGCTCCGCGAGCCTGGCCCCGGGGGAGAGCGAGGAGCCGCTGGACATCGACGCGGTGGCCCCCCTGTCCAGTGGGGAGCGCAAGAGCCAGGACTATTACACCATCCTGGTGTTCGGCGCGGATGAGACCTCGAGCCTGACAGACACCATCATGGTGGTGTCCTACGACGTGACCAACCAGCGGGCCACCGTCATGTCCATCCCCCGGGATACGACCATCAATGTGCGCAGCTCTTACAAGAGCATCAACGGCGTCTACAACAACAACGGCGGCGGTGAGGAAGGCATCCAGGCACTGAAAACGCAGGTGTCCAAGCTGGTGGGCTTCGTGCCCGACTACTACGTGATGATCGACTGGGAGCTGGTGGGCCAGATGGTGGACGCCATCGGCGGAGTGTACTTTGACGTGCCCTATCATATGGGCTATGACGATCCCTATCAGGACCTCCATATCCACTTTGAGCCGGGATACCAGCTTCTGGATGGTGAGGACGCCATGAACCTGGTGCGCTGGAGAAAGAATAACGATGGCACCACGACCCCAGGGGGCGGCGGGGACACCAGCCGGCTGGACGTCCAGCACCAGTTCCTCAAGGCGGTGCTGGAGCAGACCCTCCAGCTGAAGAATGTCACCCGGATCGGTCAGCTGGCGGAGCTGTTCGGGGAGAACGTCACCAGCGACCTGACCATCGAGAACCTGTTCTGGTTTGGCTCCCAGGCCATTTTCGGCGGTCTGGATGTGGACGATGTGGAGTTCGTCACCATGCCCTATTCCGGAGGCTATGGAGATTACGAAATGAAAGTCTGTCCTAACTGGAATCAGCTCTTGACCCTCATCAATGAGTCTCTGAATCCATATGTGGAAGAGGTGACCATGAGTCAGTTGGACCTGATCCGGATCAACAGGGACGGCAGCCTGACCGCCAGCAGCGGCAGACTGGCAGACCCCTCTGCGGCCAACCCCACTGTGGTGGAGGAGCCCAGCCCCACGACCAGTCCGGAGCCCAGCCCCAGCCAGGACCCGGAGGCCAGCGGCAGCCCGGACCCCGACGCCAGCCAGGACCCGGCGGAGAGCGGTGACCCGGCCGCCAGCCCCAGCCCCGGCGTGCCGGAAGACCCAGCCGCCAGCCCCAGCCCGGAAGCCAGCGGAGACCCCGGCGCCTCAGAGGCTCCGGTGGACAGCGCCGCCCCCGCGGCCAGCACGGCGCCGGAGACGAGTGATGCCCCGGCGGAGACGGCAGAGCCCACCATCCCCGACTGGCTGCTCCCGGCGGAGAGCCAGTCCCCGTGACCCAAAACCATCACCGAACACCGAAAGGAGAACATAGAACATATGACAGAACGCGAAATGGTCGGCGTGGCCGTCAAGGCCCTGGACAGCAAGAAGGGGAAGGATATCCGGGTGCTCTACACCGGAGATCAGACCACCCTGGCCGACTACTTCATCATCTGCAACGGCACCTCCAACACCCAGGTGAAGGCCCTGGCCGACGCGGTGGAGGAGGCCATGAGCAAGAACGGCGAGGAGCCCCACCATGTGGAGGGCCACCGGGGGGGCCAGTGGACGCTGCTGGACTACTCCAGCGTGGTGGTCCACGTGTTCACCGAGGAGGCCCGGGAGTTCTACTCCCTGGAGCGGCTGTGGTCGGACGCCGCGCCGGTGGATGTGTCCCAATATCTGACCCAGGACTGATGTGAAATGTTGACCGCCTGGCATCTCTGATGCCAGGCGGTCAAGGTTTGCTGTGACCGGGGACTGCCCGGACGTCCCGGCGGGGCATGCCGCTGCATGGCCGACCTTGAGGTCATGCGGGAAAGCGGATAAAATTCTCATGATCGCTCTTGACAAACAAGGCCAGGTGTGTTATTCTAAGTAAGCTCCAATCGACAGGCCGGAGTGGCGGAATTGGCAGACGCCCGGGACTTAAAATCCCGTGGGAGCGATC
>JAHZFC010000191.1 GCA_019421525.1 Clostridiales bacterium | reverse complement strand
ATGAAAACCTAAAAATAATATTTTTCGTGTCTACTTTTCTTGACTGGTACAATGGTACCACCAGCGGTGATGCTGTTGTCTACGATGTTGCAGTGTATATTGCGGAACTTGGCAATAATATGTATTCGTTCTACACAAGTTCCGGGATTGTAGAGTGCACTGTGAATGGTAACATGAGTGACCTCACGGAATACGAGGACTTTGGCCGTCTCACAGTAAATGAGACTAGTGGGACCGCGACCTTCGACGTGTATGTGGATAATGAAGAGAATGCATCGAATGGGTATAGCGTGTCTGAAAAAGTGACTGTGGGCTATGTGTCCAGTACCCGAATCAATGTCGTTAATGGTAGTTGGACTGGTTATTTGACGATTGATGATGACTGTGAAATTTATATTTTGGATTCTACTAATAGGACTGTAGAGGAAGGAAGCATTTCTTCGATTCAATACAATGATACAGTCACAGTGATTCGGAGTAGCTGGTCTGATGGTTCGAGTGCAACGGCAGCTTATGGTACGGCATACGCCATCTTTGTGATCGAATCCGGCACCAGCGATTGATCGGCACCACAGCATGACCCACCCCGGCGCTGACCGGGAGCACACAACAACATAACTGCTTGGGGAGGCAGAACAGGCTTTTGACGGGCCTGTTCTGTCTCCCTGCCTGTTTTTGAGGTGACGGCATGACACGAACACGATACCACCACAGCGTGGCCCAGCCCGCCGCCCTCTGGGTGCGGCTGTTCGGGCCGGTGGAGCTGAGCAACCAGTGGGGCGCCGTGTCGGAGAACCCGGGGCGGCGGTCCCTGCCCTGGCTGCTGCTGAAATACCTGCTGGCTAACGCCGGCCGGGAGGTGGACAGCGGGGAGCTGGGGCGGGCGCTCTGGCCGGGCCGGGCGGAGACGGAGAACAACCTCCGGGTCCGGCTGCACCGCCTGCGGGAGGCGCTGGCCCCCCTGGGGCTGGACGGACCGGAGGGGCTGGTGCTGTACTGCGCCGGGCGCTTTGCCCTGAACCCGGACATCCCCATCCAGACGGACGGGGAGCGGTTCTCCGCCCTGCTCCGCCGGGAGGGCAGGGCCGCCCCGGAGGACCGGGACGGCCTGACCGCCTGCGGCCAGGCGCTGGAGCTGTACCGGGGACCTTTTTTGGAATACACCGCCCCCGCCCCCTGGCTGGAGGGCTACCGGGCCCAGTATGCCAACCAGTTCCGCACCCTGGCCTGGCACACCCTGCGCCGCATCCAGGCCACCGGGGACGACGGGCTGCTGGAGCTGCTGTGCCGCCGGGCGGCGTGGGCTGCCCCGGAGGACCGGCCCCTGCAGGAGCTGCTCATCCGCTGCCTGGCAGAGCGGCAGCGGCAGGTGGAGCTGCTCCGGCATGTCTCTCAGCTGGACCAGGCGCGCGGGGCGGGGCGTTTTGAGATCTGAGCAGTAACAGGCGGCCCAGCCGGGCCCCTGGTCGGAAAGGAACAATGAATGATGAAGCTTCGTTTTGGAAAAAAGGCCGCGGGAGAAGCGGAAAGCGGCCTGGCGGTGAAAGCCAAGCCCAAGAAGAAAAAAGGCCGCTGGAAAAAGCGGGCGGTCGCCCTGGTGCTGGCCCTGGCTCTGGCCGGGGGCGGCGGCTGGTGGTATCTCGGCCGCCAGTCCGGCGCGGCCCAGGCGGAGGACGCCTCCATCTACACCGAGGTGTCGGTGGAGCGGAGGGACATCACCTCCACCATCACCGGCAGCGGCACCCTGGAGGCGGCCAACACCTACTCCGTTACCTCGCTGGTGGAGGGGACCATCCTCACCGCCGGGTTCGAGGAGGGGGATGAGGTGGAGGAGGGGGCGGTGCTGTACACCATCGACTCCTCCGACGCGGAAAGCTCTCTGGAGCAGGCCCAGATTTCGGTGGACCAGGCCCAGCGCAACTATGACTCCATGCTGGAGGAGCGGGACGACCTCACGGTGCGCTCCACCATCGCCGGGCAGGTGATCTCCCTGGAGGTGGAGGTGGGGGACGAGGTGAGCGCGGGCGAGACCATCGCCACCGTCCGGGATTCGGACACCATGACCCTCACCGTCCATTTCCCCACCGACGACGCGGACGGGTTCTATGTGGGGCAGTCCGCCTCCGTCACCCTGGACAGCACCTTTGAGACCCTCTCCGGCACGGTGAGCGAGATCTCCTCCGTGGAGACGGTGCTCACCGGCAACCGGATCGTCCGGGCGGTGACCATCCAGGTCCAGAACCCCGGGGGCATCACCACCACCCAGACCGCCACCGCCGACATCGGCGGCGTGGGCAGCAGCGACAGCGCCACCTTCGAGTACGGCGGCGAGGAGACCGTCACCGCCGGGCTGTCGGGCACCGTGGCCTCCATCTCCGCCGGGGAGGGGGACTATGTCAGCCGGAACGGCACCATCCTCACCCTCACCAGCGACGACCTGGAGGACCAGATCCAGAGCGCCTACGAGAGCCTGGAGAACGCCCAGCTCTCCCTGGAGAACCAAAACGAACAGCTGGACAACTACACCATCACCGCCCCCATCTCGGGGACTGTCATCGACAAATACTATGCCGCCGGGGAAAACGCCGAGTCCAACGTCACCATGTGCACCATCTACGACCTGTCCTACCTGACCATGACCCTGTCGGTGGATGAGCTGGACATCTCCAGCCTGGCGGTGGGACAGACCGTCACCATCACCGCCGACGCGGTGGAGGACCAGACCTACACCGGCGTGGTCACCAAGGTGAGCGTGGCGGGCACCTCCTCCGGCGGGGTGGCCACCTACCCCGTCACCATCCGCATCGATGAGACCGACGGCCTGCTGCCCGGCATGACAGTAGACGCCACCATCACCCTGGACAGCGCCTCGGACGTGCTGGCCATCCCGTCCGCCGCCCTCCAGCGGGGGGACACGGTGCTGCTCACCGCCGACTCCCCCAGCGCCGCCGGCGGCCAGGCCGACGAGACCACCGGCTATGTGTCCGTGGAGGTGGTCACCGGCACCAGCGACGACAGCTACATCGAGATCGTCTCCGGCCTGCAGGAGGGGGACGTGGTGGTCTACATCCCCACCAGCTCTTCTGACAGCGATACGGGCTTTGCCATGGGCGGCGGCATGTCCGGCGGCGGAGGCGGTATGCCCGGCGGCGCAGGCGGCGGCATGCCGGGAGGGG
Source organism: Clostridiales bacterium (assembly GCA_019421525.1). Lineage (GTDB taxonomy): Bacteria > Bacillota > Clostridia > Oscillospirales > Oscillospiraceae > Enterenecus. The sequence goes on along the minus strand of JAHZFC010000191.1, from coordinate 460 downwards.
GCTTCTGACATGGCGGCGCTGATCGAGTTCCAGTCGGTGTGCAAATATTACCAGATGGGGGAGGAGACGGTGGTGGCCGCCGACCACATCTCCTTCCAGGTCCGCCAGGGGGAGTTCGTGGCCATCGTGGGCCAGTCCGGGTCCGGGAAATCCACCTGCATGAACATCATCGGCTGCCTGGACGTGCCCTCCGACGGGACCTACTTGCTGGACGGGCGGGATGTGGGCCAGATGAACAAAAACGAGCTGGCGGAGATCCGCAACGAGCTGCTGGGCTTTATCTTCCAGCAGTATAACCTGCTGCCCAAATTGAACCTCATCGAGAACGTGGAGGTGCCCCTGATGTACGCCGGGGTGCCCCGGGGCGAGCGGCGGGAGCGGGCCAAGACCGCCCTGGAGCTGGTGGGGCTGGGGGAAAAGCTCCGGCACAAGCCCAACCAGCTCTCCGGCGGCCAGCAGC
>JAHZFC010000190.1 GCA_019421525.1 Clostridiales bacterium | reverse complement strand
CCCGCCGGAGGCTATGGAATGGCCTCAACGGCTGCAAGGGCCCCGCCCTTGCTGGTGCTGTCAAAAGAAATGGTTTTTGGAACGTACCCCTTCAAGGATGCAGTCCTTGGAATGGGACAAGGACCTGGCCCTTGCCCTGAAACAAAATCGAGAAGGAGAACACACCTATGTCCAACATCTGGCACGACATCGACCCCAAGCGCATCACCCCCGAGGACTTCATCGCCGTGGTGGAGATCCCCAAGGGCAGCAAGAAGAAGTATGAGCTGGACAAGGAGACCGGCCTCATCATCCTGGACCGGGTGCTCCACACCTCCACCCACTATCCGGCCAACTACGGCTTCATCCCCCGGACCTACGGCGACGACGGGGACCCTCTGGACGTGCTGGTGCTGTGCTCCGAGGCCCTGGACCCCCTGACCCTGGTGCGGTGCTATCCCATCGGCTACATCTCCATGCTGGACGGGGGGAAGAACGACGAGAAGATCATCGCCATCCCCTTCTCCGACCCCGGCTACAACGGCCACCGGGAGCTGACCGACCTGCCCGCCCACATTTTCGACGAGATGGCCCACTTCTTCGCTGTTTACAAGGCCCTGGAGGGCAAGGAGGCCGTCCCCGGAGATGTCAATGGCCGGGCCGCCGCAGTGGAGGTCATCCAGCGGGCCATCGACCACTATGTGGAGACCTTCTGCCGGTGAGGCAGATTTCAAGAAATCTTAAGGGCTTTCACTCTTTTTCTTTTCCGGGACCTGTGTTAGACTATATCCATCCCGAAAACACCAAACAGGAAACGAGGTCGTTTCACTATGGCTCACTATGACGCATTGATCGTCGGCGCCGGTTTTGCCGGCGCCGTCACCGCCCGCCGCCTGGCGGAGGACGGCGGCAAGCGGGTGCTGGTGCTGGAGCGCCGGGGCCACATCGGCGGCAACGCCTACGACTGCCCCGACCGGGCGGGAGTGCTGGTCCACCGCTACGGCCCCCACATCTTCCACACCAATGACCGCCGGGTGTACCAGTACCTGTCCCGGTTCACCAGCTGGCTGGACTACCCCCACAAGGTGGTGGCCAACATCCCCGACGGCAAGGGCGGGCGGATGCTGTTCCCCGTCCCCTTCAACCTGGTATCCCTGGAGGTGGTCTTCGGCCCCAAGGAGGGCAGGCGGCTGGGAGAGAAGCTCATCGCCGCCTACGGCGCGGAGAAAAAGGTCACCATCCTGGAACTGCGCCAGGCCCAGGACCCGGAGATCTCCGCCCTGGCCGACTATGTCTACGAGCATGTGTTCGTCCACTACACCATGAAGCAGTGGGGCACCACCCCGGAGCAGATCGACCCCAACACCACCGCCCGGGTCCCCGTGTTCCTCAGCCGGGACTGCCGCTATTTCCAGGACTCCTATCAGGGCATGCCCCTGAGCGGCTACACCCCCCTGTTCCAGCAGATGCTGGAGCACCCCAATATCGAGGTGCGCCTCAATGTGGACGCCTCCGACCTGCTGGACCTGCGGGGGCCGGAGCTGCTCTTTGACGAGCGGCCCTTCTCCGGCCCGGTGGTGTACACCGGCGCGGCGGACGAGCTGTTCGGCTGCGTGTTCGGCCGCCTGCCCTACCGCACCCTGGATTTCCAGTTCGAGACCCTGCCCACCGACTGCTTCCAGACCCACGGCACCGTCAACTACACCGTGGACGAGGACTTCACCCGCATCACCGAGTTCAAGCATATGACCGGCCAGCGCATGCCCGGGGTGACCACCATCGTCCGGGAGTACTCCAAGCCCTACACCGGCTCCATCCAGGAGATCCCCTATTACGCCATCATCAACGACGAGAACAATGCCCTCTACGCCAAATACGCCCAGCTGGCCGCCCGGCATACGAACCTGTATCTGCTGGGCCGGCTGGCGGAATACAAATACTACAATATGGACGCCATCGTCTCCCGCGCCCTGGCCCTGTCCGACGAACTTCTGAAGTGAGGTATCTTCCCATGGAAAAGCTCATCACATTCGCCGTCCCCTGCTATAACTCCGCCGCCTACATGGACCACTGCATCGAGACATTGCTCACCGCCGGGCCGGAGGCGGAGATCATCCTGGTGGACGACGGCTCCACCAAAGACGACACCCCCGCCAAGTGTGACGCCTGGGCGGAACAGCATCCCGACATCATCCGGGCCATCCACCAGGAGAACGGCGGTCACGGCGAAGGGGTCAACCAGGGCATCCGCCACGCCCAGGGCCTTTACTACAAAGTGGTGGACTCCGACGACTGGCTGGACACCGACGCCCTGGCCAAGGTCATGGACAAGCTGCGGGAGTTTTCCAAGCTGCCCGCCCCGGTGGACATGGTCATCGCCAACTACGTATACGAGCATGTGGAGGACAACACCCATAAGTCCATGGGCTACCGCAACGTGTTCCCCACCGGGCAGATCTTCACCTGGGACGACATCCGCCACTTCCGGGCCTCCCAGTACCTTCTGATGCACTCGGTGATCTACCGCACCCAGCTGCTGCGGGACTGCGGCCTGGTGCTGCCCAAGCATACGTTCTATGTAGACAACATCTTCGTCTACCAGCCCCTGCCCTATGTCAAGACCATGTATTACCTGAACCTGGACCTGTACCGCTATTTCATCGGCCGGTCCGACCAGTCGGTGAACGAGTCGGTGATGGCCGGGCGCATCGACCAGCAGGTCCGGGTGACCAAGATCATGATCGACGCCCACGACCTGGGCGCCATCCGCCAGAGCCAGAAGCGGCTGGGCCGGTATATGTTCAGCTACCTGTCCATGATGATGACCATCTCCTCCATCTTCTCGGTCATCGCCAACACCCCCGAGTCCCTGGGCATGCGCACCGAGCTGTGGGAGTACCTGCGGAAAAAGGACCCGGCGCTCTACCGCCGCTGCCGCTACCGCCTGACCAACGTGGGCACCAACATCCCCGGCTATCAGGGCCGGAAGCTGTCGGTGAAGCTCTACCGGCTGGTGCGGAAGATCTACAAATTCAATTGAGTCCTTTGGGGACACGGCCGCCGGCCGTGTCCCTTTTTGTTTCCCAGGGCAAGGTTTCGCCTTGCGGCGACCTCCTTTTCGCCCGTGCGAAAAGGAGGCAAAAGCACGCTTAGGGGCGAAGATCCGGGTTCGACATCGGCCTCCAAAGGACGGAAGCCTCGCTCACAGGATCTTCCCCCTAAGGACCCCGTTTTTACGGGGGCGCAGGATAAGAAGTGCATACGCCTATTTCCGGCGTAGGGGCAAACCGACGCTCCCTGCTCCCAGTTTCCGCTGCCGCGCGTCGTCGCAAAGTCCGCTCAACTTCATTTCCGCCTGACGGCGAAAATTACGTTCGCTCCCTTGCTCCTCCTTTCCCCACCGAACCCGCTTCGCTGGGCTTCGGTGGGGCCCCCTTTAGGCAGTTGTGGTAACTTGCCGGGCCCACGAGACACGCCTGCTGCCAGCAGGCATGGAAACCAGGCGCTCTACCTATAGATCGTTCGCATCTAAGCACGGTACAATGGAGCGCCAGTGGGAAAAGACGCTTCGGGTGTCCTGACTTCGTGCGCCGGTCGATAGTAAGGCGCACCGAAGGGCCAGTCAGCGCTTTTCTTTGGCGGTCCGACACCGTTTCTTTT
>JAHZFC010000189.1 GCA_019421525.1 Clostridiales bacterium | reverse complement strand
ACTACCAGCAGGATGCAGGGCAAGGCCCCGGCCCACATCATGATCCCCTGGCCGATGCCCACAAGGAAGAGCCGCCAGAAACCCACTGGCTCCCACCCGGCGGCCAGCACGATGAGCAGGATCACCAGACCCCCTGCCGCCATGAAGGCGATGGAAAAGAGGAGCAGCAGGGCCATCTTTGCCATGGCCAGGGCGGGCTTACTCACCGGAACCGTCATCAGGTTTTTCAGCGTATCGTTGTCCTGCTCCTCGAAGAGCAGGTTGGATGCCAGCACTACCAGGGCGGGCATGAGCAGCAGGTAGGCGCTCATCTGGAACAGGGTGGACATCATGCCGTCCACCGCCTCCGCCCCGCTGGTGAACTCCCGGAAATCCGGCAGGAACAGGGCGCACCCCAGGGGGATCAAAGCGGACACGGCAGCGGCAGCAAAGAAGAGGGGCTTGCGCCGCAGCTTGGCAAATTCACACCGCAGGAGGTTAAGCAATGCCCTCACCCCCCGTGATGCGCTTGAAGTAGTCCTCCAAAGTGTCTTCATAGAGGTGGGCGTCGGACACCACCAGCCCCGCCTCCACGAACCGCCGCACCGCCGCACCGGTGTCCAGGCGGAGATCCCGAACCGTCAGATCCTGTTCATTCTCCACCGCAACATCCCGCACGCCCATTTCCTGCTGGAGCAGCTGGGCGGCCACCGGTGCGTTGGACACGGTGAAACGGAGGACTTTCCCGTTTTTCTGTTCCAGCTCCGCCAGGCTCTCCTCCTCCAGCAGGACGCCGTGGTCGATGATCCCGATGTCGTCGGCCAGCAGGGCGATCTCGGAGAGGATGTGGCTGGAAATCAGGATGGTCTTGCCCCGCTCCTCGCACAGCGCACGGATGAAATCCCGCACCTCGGCGATGCCGATGGGGTCCAGGCCGTTGATGGGCTCGTCCAGGATCAGCAGCTCCGGGTCGTGCATCACCGCCAGGGCGATGGCCAGCCGCTGCTTCATGCCCAGGGAGTATTGGGCGTAGCGTTTCTTGTCCCGGTAGGGCAGGTTCACCAGCTCCAGCGCCCCCTTGATATAGTTGGGACTTTTGAGTCCCCGAAGCCGGGCGAAGATCTGCAGGTTTTCTGTGCCGGTCAGGTTGGGATAGAACCCCGGGGACTCGATGAGGCTGCCGATGCGGGGCAGGACGCGCTTCTCGTTTCCCTTCAGCGGCCGTCCGAAGATAGACACTGTGCCGGATGTGGGGGCGGTCAGCCCCAGGAGCATCTTCATGGTGGTGGTCTTGCCCGCCCCGTTGCGCCCCAGAAGGCCGTAAATGCGTCCCTTCTGCACATGGAGATCCAGAGTTGAAACGCTGACCTGTTCCCCGTAGCGCTTGGTCAGGCCTTTGGTTTCGATGATACAGTCGCTCATAAGCGGTACCTCCTTTGCTTGGTAGCAACAGAATAGCACTCGCACCTTGAGATAACGCTGAGCCAACCTTAATTTTTCTCTGAGATTTTTCCGCGGGCATAGGCAGGCCGCTGCTTTGGTGGTATCATAAAGCCAACGGAAGGGAGGCGGACCGTATGGAACATAAGATTTTGTTGGTGGACGATGACAGGGACCTTTTGGAGATGCTGTGCTCCATCTTCCAGCGGGCAGGCTACACGGATCTTGTGACCGCCTCCTCCGGCCAGGAGGCCCTTCAGGCTTGGCGGGAGCAGCAGCCGGCGCTGATCGTCCTGGATGTGATGATGCCGGGAATGGATGGCTTTGAAGTCCTGCGGGAGATCCGCCGCACCAGCCGTGTCCCCGTCCTGATGCTCACTGCCCGGGGCGAGGCGGAGGACCGCATCGAGGGACTGGAGATCGGGGCCGACGACTATCTCCCCAAGCCCTTCTTGCCCAAAGAGCTGTTGCTCCGGGTGGGGGCCATCCTCCATCGGACTTATCCGGAGCCACACCGGACGGTGGAGCTGGCGGCCTCTACGGTGGACTTAGAGAAGGCGGAGGTATGGAAAAATGGGGAGTGTTTGCCCCTGACTGCCAAGGAATTCCATCTGTTTCAGAAGCTCTATGAGAACGCCGGGCGGATCGTCACCACCGGCATCCTGTGCGAGACCATCTGTGGGGAATTCTGGCAGGGCTACGAGAGCACCCTCTCCACCCACATTCGCCATCTGCGGGAGAAAATTGAGGAAAATCCCTCCAAGCCGGTCTCCCTGGTGACGGCCAAGGGGCTGGGCTACCGGCTCAATCTGAAGGGGGCGAAATCGTGAATCCGGTACAGCGGTTTTTCCGGCGCTACATTTTCTCTACTATCGGCATTTTGGTGCTGTTCCTCGTGGTGAACCTCCTGCTGGTCCTGACCGTCCTGGTCGCCGGATACATGAGCGGGACAGATAACGGATTGTCTGTCCGGGAGGTATCCCGCCATGTGACGGAACAGGGCGGCGTCTGGGCGGGGGACGACACGGCGCTGACCCTGCTGCAAGAACATGACGCCTGGGCCATGCTCTTGGATGAGAGCGGCACGGTGGTCTGGGAGCAGGACCTGCCGGAAGAACTGCCCCGGTCCTACACCAGCGCCCAGGTGGCTTCCTTCAGCCGCTGGTATCTTCAGGACTATCCGGTGAAGGTGTGGAGCCGGGAGGACGGCGCCCTGATGGTGGTGGGCTTCGCGCCGGACACCTTAGTGAAATACTACTTTTCCATGGAAAAGCCCTCCCTGCTGATGTTCCTGATGGGATCCATTGTGGTCTTTGTGTGCAACCTGCTGTTGATGGTCTTTCTGATGCTGCGAAACGCCCGCCGGGTGGAGAAGGCCATGTCCCCCATTTTGCAGGGCATCCAGGACCTGAGCCGGGGCAGTTACCAGTCCTTGGACGAGCGCGGTGAACTGGCGGAGATCAACGCGGGGCTAAACCGGGCCGGGGATTACCTGATGCGCAAGGACAACACCCGGGCGGAGTGGATTCGAGGGGTGTCCCATGACATCCGCACGCCCCTGTCCATGGTGCTGGGCTACGCCAGTGAGTTGGAGGACGATGCCGCCCTCCCGCCCGAGGCCCGGCAGCAGGCCGGGATGATCCGGCGGCAGGGGGAGCGTCTGAGATCTTTGGTGGAGGATCTGAACCTGACCACCAAGCTGGAGTACGCCCTCCAGCCCATCCGCAGGGAGACAGTGGACCTGGTGGAGATCGGGCGGCAGGTGGTGAGCGAGGTACTCAACAGCGGACTGCCGGAACGATATGAGATCGAGTTCTCTGAAGAGCATCCGGGCCGCGCTGCCCGGATGGAGGGTGACGCCGCCCTTCTCCGGCGGATGCTGGACAACCTGATCCGCAACTGCATGGTCCACAATCCCCAGGGATGCCACATCTCTGTTACCGTAGGGGCGGAGGCTGGGCGATGCACCTGCACGGTAGAGGATGACGGTGTGGGGATGGACGCCGCCCGGCTGGATGCGCTGAACCGGGAGGCGGATGTCGCCAGCACCCAGGGCGGCGAGCACGGCCTGGGCCTCAAACTGGTGCGGCAGATCGTGAGAGCTCACGGCGGAACCGTACAGTTCTGGCAGGCTGTACCGCAGGGGCTGGAGGGCTTTATCTCCTTCCCTGAAAACTCAAACAGAGTCCTGCAAACAAAAGTCAATAGTTGAAATGAAAAAAGTCCCGCAAAA
>JAHZFC010000188.1:1574-3669 GCA_019421525.1 Clostridiales bacterium | reverse complement strand
ACTACCAGCAGGATGCAGGGCAAGGCCCCGGCCCACATCATGATCCCCTGGCCGACGCCCACAAAGAAGAGCCGCCAGAAGCCCACCGGCTCCCACCCGGCGGCCAGCACGATCAGCAGGATCACCAGGCCGCCCACCGCCATGAAAGCGATGGAAAAGAGAAACAGCAGGGCCATTTTTGCCAGGGCCAGGGCCGGTTTGCTCACCGGCACGGTCATCAGGTTCTTCAGCGTGTCGTTGTCCTGCTCCTCAAAGAGCAGGTTGGAGGCCAGCACCACCAGGGCCGGCATGAGCAGCAGATAGGCGCTCATCTGGAACAGGGTGGACAGCATGCCGTCCACCGCCTCGGCCCCGCTGGTGAACTCCTGGAAGTCCGGCAGGAACATGGCGCATCCCAAAGGGATCAGGGCGGACACGGCAGCGGCGGCGAAGAACAACGGCTTGCGCCGCAGCTTGGCAAACTCACACCACAGGAGTTTAAGCAATGCCCTCACCTCCTGTGATGCGCTTGAAGTAGTCCTCCAGGGTGTCCTCATAGAGGTGGGCGTCGGATACCACCAGCCCAGCCTCCACAAACCGCCGCACCGCCGCGCCGGTGTCCAAGCGGAGATCCCGGACGGTCAGTTCCTGCCCGTTCTCCACAGCTACATCCCGCACGCCCATCTCCTGCTGGAGCAGCTGGGCGGCCACCGGTGCATTGGACACGGTGAAGCGGAGGACCTTCCCGTTCTTCTGTTCCAGTTCCGCCAGGCTCTCCTCCTCCAGCAGGACGCCGTGGTCGATGATCCCAATGTCGTCTGCCAGCAGGGCAATCTCGGAGAGGATGTGGCTGGAGAGCAGAATGGTCTTGCCCCGCTCCTCGCACAGCGCACGGATGAAATCCCGCACCTCGGCGATGCCGATGGGGTCCAGGCCGTTGATGGGCTCGTCCAGGATCAGCAGCTCCGGGTCGTGCATCACCGCCAGGGCGATGGCCAGCCGCTGCTTCATGCCCAGGGAGTATTGGGCGTAGCGTTTCTTGTCCCGGTACGGCAGGTTCACCAACTCCAGCGCGCTTTTGATGTAGTTGGGACTCTTGAGGCCCCGGAGCCGGGCGAAGATCTGCAGGTTTTCTGTGCCGGTCAGGTTGGGGTAGAATCCCGGGGACTCGATGAGGCTGCCGATGCGGGGCAGGATGCCCTTTTCGTTTCCCCTCAGCGGCCGGCCAAAGATGGACACTGTGCCGGATGTGGGGGCGGTGAGCCCCAGGAGCATCTTCATGGTGGTGGTCTTGCCTGCCCCGTTGCGCCCCAAGAGGCCGTAAATACGCCCCTTCTGCACATGGAGATCCAGGCTGGAGACGCTGACCTGCTCCCCATACCGTTTGGTCAGGCCCTTGGTTTCAATGATACAGTCGCTCATAAGCGCTACCTCCTTTGCTTGGTAGCAACAAGATAGCACCCGCACCTTGAGATAACGCTGAGCCAACCTTAATTTTTCTCTGAGATTTTGCGCAGGGCATGGGCAGGCCGACACTTTAGCGGTATAATATGGGCAAGGGAAGGGAGGTGTCCCATGGTGGAGCATAAAATCTTATTGGTAGACGATGACCGGGACCTTTTGGAGATGCTGTGCTCCATCTTCCGGCGGGCAGGCTATACCGATCTTGTGACCGCCTCCTCCGGACAAGAAGCCCTCCAGGTCTGGCGGGAGCAGCAGCCGGCGCTGATTGTTCTGGATGTGATGATGCCGGGGATGGACGGTTTCGAGGTCCTGCGGGAGATCCGCCGCACCAGCCGCGTGCCCGTCCTGATGCTCACCGCCCGGGGCGAGGCGGAGGACCGCATCGAGGGGCTGGAAATCGGGGCGGACGACTATCTCCCCAAGCCCTTCCTGCCCAGGGAATTGCTGCTCCGGGTGGGGGCCATCCTCCACCGGACTTACCCGGAGCCCAACCGGAAGGTGGAACTGGCAGCCTCCACGGTGGACTTGGAGAAAGCCGAAGTATGGAAGGACGGCGAACGGACGCCATTAACGGCAAAGGAATTGCAGCTGTTCGAGAAACTCTATGAAAATGCCGGTCGGATCGTCACCACCGGCATCCTGTGCGAGACGA
>JAHZFC010000188.1:0-1537 GCA_019421525.1 Clostridiales bacterium | reverse complement strand
TGGTGACGGCCAAGGGGCTGGGCTACCGGCTCAATCTGAAGGGGGCGAAGTCGTGAATCCGGTGCAGCGGTTTTTCCGGCGCTACATCTTCTCTACCATCGGTATCTTGGCGCTATTCTTCGTGGTCAACATTGCGCTGGTTCTGAGCGTTATGACCGCCGGATACATGAGCGGGACAGACAACGGGCTGTCTGTCCGGGAGGTGTCCGGCCATGTGACGGAGCAGGCCGGCACCTGGACGGCGGACGGCACGGCGCTGGCCCTGCTGCGGGAGCATGACGCCTGGGCCATGCTCCTGGACGAGCGCGGCGCGGTGGTCTGGGAGCAGGATCTGCCGGAGGAGCTGCCCCGATCCTATACCAGCGCCGAGGTTGCGTCCTTCAGCCGCTGGTATCTCCAGGACTACCCGGTGAAGGTGTGGAGCCGGGAGGACGGCGCCCTGATGGTGGTGGGATTCCAACCGGACACTCTGGTGAAGTACTACTTTTCCATGGAGACTCCCTCCCTGATGATGTTCCTGGTGGGGGCCATTGCGGTCTTTGTGTTCAACCTGCTGCTGATGGTCTTCCTGATGCTTCGGAACACCCGCCGGGTGGAGAAGGCCATGTCCCCCATCCTGCGGGGCATCCAAGACCTGAGCCGGGGCAGCTACCAGCCCCTGGACGAGCGCGGGGAACTGGCGGAGATCAACGCGGGGCTAAACCGGGCCGGGGATTACCTGATGCAGAAGGACAACACCCGGGCGGAGTGGATCCGTGGGGTATCTCACGACATCCGCACCCCACTCTCCATGGTGCTGGGATACGCCAGTGAATTGGAGGACGACGACGCGCTCCCAACCGAGGCCCGGCAGCAGGCCGGGATGATCCGGCGGCAAGGGGAGCGTCTGAAATCCTTGGTGGAGGATCTGAACCTGACCACCAAGCTGGAATACTCCCTCCAGCCCATCCACAGGGAGACAGTGGATCTGGTGGAGATCGGGCGGCAGGCGGTGAGCGAGGTGCTCAACATCGGCCTGCCGGAGCGGTATGAAATCACATTTTCCGAGACGCGTCCGGGCCGCGCTGCCAGAATAGAGGGCGACGCCGCCCTGTTGCGGCGGATGCTGGACAATCTGATCCGCAACAGCATCGTCCACAATCCCCAGGGCTGCCACATCTCTGTTACGGTAGGCGCGGACGATGGGCGATGCACCTGTTCGGTGACAGATGACGGCGTGGGGATGGATGATGCCCGGCTGGAGGCGCTGAACCGGGAGGCGGATGGCTCCAGCACCCAGGGCGGGGAACACGGCCTGGGCATCAAACTGGTACGGCAGATCGTGAAAGCCCACAGCGGAACGGTGCAGTTCTGGCAGGCCAAACCCCACGGTCTGAGCATCTGTATCACATTTTCGGCGGACACAATAAGTTGAGAAAAGGTGGACGGCTCACAAGTCGTCCGCCTTTCGCTCACTGCAATGATAACTGCAAATTCTAAGGAAAGTATCAGGTTCCACAGAAATTCATTATTCAGCTCGTCAGCTGGAGCCAGACGG
>JAHZFC010000187.1 GCA_019421525.1 Clostridiales bacterium | reverse complement strand
CGTCATGGGAGACCTTCTCCATGGCCTCGGCGATCAGCTTGCCGATGGTCTCGTCACCGGAGGAGATGGCGCCTACCCGGGCGATGTCGGCGGTGCCGGACACGGGCTTGGAGTTCTTCTTGATCTCCTCGATGGCCACGTCGGTGGCCTTGGCGATACCCTTCTTCATGACCATGGGGTTGGCGCCGGCGGCCAGGTTCTTCAGGCCCTCACGGATGATGGCCTGGGCCAGCAGGGTGGCGGTGGTGGTGCCGTCGCCGGCCACGTCGTTGGTCTTGGTGGAGACCTCCTTCACCAGCTGGGCGCCCATGTTCTCAAAGGGGTCCTCCAGCTCGATCTCACGGGCGATGGTCACGCCGTCGTTGGTGATCAGGGGGCTGCCGTACTTCTTGCCCAGCACGACGTTGCGGCCCTTGGGGCCCATAGTGATCTTGACGGTGTCGGCCAGCTGGTTGACGCCCCGCTCCAGCGCGTGGCGGGCCTCCTCGCCGTAGCAAATGATCTTAGCCATAACGCATTACCTCCAATTATACAGAAACATTCATTTACACTTGGGTACAGGGGCACCGCCCCTGCTTCGCCGCCTCGCGGCGAACAAATCTCGATCCGTCCGAAACAGGACACGCGCCTGCGCAGGATACCGATACCCGCTCCGCCACTGGCGGGCGGCCACCCGCGCCGTGCGCGGGTGAGGGGGGTATCGCGGCCATTGTGCCGGCCTTTAGCCGGCGCGGTGGTCGCGTATCTAGGGGGGACATCGCCCCCCTAGAGGCGACTCACTCCACGATCGCCAGGATGTCGCCCTGACGGACGATGGTGTACTCCTCGTCGTCATCCCCGTGAAACTCTGTTTCCCGGGGTCCCCAGGATTTTATCTGCGGCTGCCGGAAGTGAATCCCGTCATCCTTCGGCGCTTACCGCGCCGCCCCATCTGCGATGGGGCCCCAGGTGGACGACTTGCGGACAGGTCCTGGAGTTTATTCCACGATTGCCAGGATGTCGCCCTGACGGACGATGGTGTACTCCTCGTCGTCCACCTTGACCTCGGTGCCGGAATACTTGCTGGTGATGACCTTGTCGCCGGGCTTGACGGTCATGACCACTTCGTTGCCGTCCACCATGCCGCCGGGGCCTACAGCCACCACTTCAGCCACAACAGGCTTCTCCTGGGCGGACGCTGCCAGGATGATGCCGCCCTTGGTGGTCTCCTCGGCCTTGGCGGCCTTGAGGATCACACGGTCAGACAGAGGTTTGAGAGTCATAGTAGGTTCCTCCTTGTGTATTACTAATTTTTTGTTTACTGGTTCATGGAAGCGGGGCGCCTGCGGCCAATTGCTCCGGTCCGTCCGGGCTGCTTGCGGCGGCTCCGCGCTTCGCGCTGTCACGCTGCGCCTGTTCGCGACGCCCGGCTTCCCTCCGCCTCCGGGCAGATCCGGCCGGACCTCGTCCGCCCTGGGTCTTGCCCGTCGCTCCGGTCCATCCGGGCTGCTCACGACGGCTTAGCGCTTCGCGCTGTCACGCTTGGATCGGGCGCATGGCCGGGTCGATAAGCCATCCGACTTCGGGCAAACCCGGTTCGGCCTGCGACCTCCCCTGGGCTTTGCCCATCCGTTCCTGTCTTATCTTCCCTATGCGCCTATCCTCACGCTTCTTGTTTAGCACTCATTTTCTCTGAGTGCTAACTTCAAGTATGATAATACCCCGTTCCGCAAAAAAAATCAACCCCTATTTTCAAAAAATAGGGGTCGATTTGGAAAAATTCATTTTTTATTCACAACAGCCGGTCCAGAGTGCTAAAATCGACCGTTCTCACATGGAGCTCCAGCGCCACTTGGACATCTCCACCTCCTGGGTGATCTTGGTCTCCTTGTTCACCTCATCCTTGTCGATGCCCTGGCCCACCGTCCGGGTGGCCTTGCTGCCGACGGCCCACACCATCACAGTGATGAGCACATAGGCCCCATAGAGGAACCAGGCGAACACGTCCCCCCGCAGTCCCGCCGCGGCCGGGAGGAGCAGCACAAGGGCCAGATAGAGCACAGCTGCAGCCGCCATGGCCCACTTCACGATCCGATACGCCATAAGATGGACCTCCTCTCCCACGTCCTGGCATGTCCCGTCACAGGATATCCTGTCACATCCTCGCCGGTCCAGAGTGCTAAGACCGAAATGCTGACCACAAGCTCCAGAAGCTGAGGTTGCGCTGGATCTCCTGAGTGATCTTGGTCTCCTTGTTCACCTCATCCTTGTCGATGCCCTGGCCCACCGTCCGGGTGGCCTTGCTGCCGACGGCCCACACCATAGCGGTGACCAGCACATAGGCCGCATAGAGGAACCAGGCGAACACATCTCTCCGCAGCCCCGCCGCAGCCGGGAGCAGCAGCACCAGTGCCAGATAGAGCGCAGCCGCGGCCGCCATGCCCCATTTTACGATCCGGTATGCCATAAGACGACCTCCTCGCTGTCCGAATGTCCTCTTTAATTGGGTATATTGCTACAATGTTATATTATCACGGCTCCTCGCCTTTGTCAAGGGACGCGGCAGGCTGGTAGCTGGCCCCGGCGGGATAGAAGAAGTTCACTTTCTTGTCTGACAGGGTCACGGTGAACTCCGGAGCGCGCATGGTCTCCCCATCCACCACCGTGGTCACGTCCGCCCCGTCCAGCGAGGCATATCGGATGCTCTGCCCGTGGTAGTCCCGGATCAGCTCGGGGTATTCCCGATAGTGTCCGGTGGCGTACTTGCCCACCAGCCGGAAAAATGTGGTCCGGCTGACCTTGGGCACCACCAGCATATCCAGCACCCCGTCATCCGGCATGGCCTCCGCCACCGGCATGAAGCCGCCGCCGTAGTGCCGCCCGTTGCAGATGCACACGATGGCGGTCTCCCCCGCCAGATCCAGGTCCCCCATCTGCACCCGCATGGGCCGGCAGATGCCCCGGAAGAGCACATTGTCCACCAGGGACAGGATGTAAGAGCCGATCCCGCTGACCACCGGCACCCCTTTATATTTGTCCACGTCAGCGGCGATCCTGGCGTCCACCCCGGCGCACACCACGTCGATGCCCAGCCGGCCGTTGCAGTCCATCAGGTCGAAGGCGGCCTGAGGCCCATCCATCAGGGCGGGCAGGTCGGAAAACAGCTCCCGGTACTTCGGGCCGAAGATCTTGAGGAAGTCATTGCCCGTGCCCAGGGGCACATTGGTCACCGCCACATGGTCATAGCCCGCCGCGCCGTTGACCACCTCGTTGAGGGTCCCGTCCCCGCCGCAGGCGTAGATACGCGCCGGCTCCCCCCGCTGGGCGCAGTCCCGGGCGATCTGCTCGGCGCCCCAGTCCGGCGGGGCGGTGAACTGGACCTCCACATCCCCCTGCAGGCGGTCGATGCCCGCCATGAGCCGGTCGAAGGCCTTGCGCTTCTTCTTTTCCGCCCGGGCCAGACCGTTGATGATGAACAGATGCTTCATGGTCATCCCTCTTTCCAAGGGCCGGGGCCCTTATCCTGCCAGGGACTGCGTCCCTGGTGCCGTTATCCAAGGGCTGGCGCCCTTACCTCATTTCAAGGACCGCGTCCTTGATGGCTTTATCCAAAGGCTTTGCCTTTGGGGAACGAGATTTTTCCCGACCCCATTTCTTTTGACAGCGAAAGCAAGGGAAAAGCCCCTGCAACCATTTGAGGACGTCCCGCCCTCCGGGGGCCTACTTTTCGTCCGTGCGAAAAGTAGGCAAAA
>JAHZFC010000186.1 GCA_019421525.1 Clostridiales bacterium | reverse complement strand
TCTGGTATGATCCGTATACTGTATGTAGCTGAACGATGTTCAAAACAAGGTTCAAAACGATGTTCAAGGAGGGGAGCATGGCCAACCGGGATATCAAAAGCGAGCTCATCGAGCAGACCATACAGCTGGTGGATCAGGCGGGTGGCGATATCGAACGGGTCACGGTCCGTGAGATCGCGGCAGCCGCCGGCGTGGGCGTGGGGCTGATCAACTACCATTTCGGCTCCAAGGAAGCGCTGCTCCATTGCTGCGCCCAACGAGTGGTGCAAAAACAGACCGAAAAGCTGGAGCAGACCGCACGGGAGATGCCTGCGGGACCGGCGTGGGACCGCCTGGAGGGGATGGTGCGCAGGTATTGTGACCTTTTGACCGAGCGGCCTGGGCTGGTGCGCATGTCTCTGCTGGACGACCTGCGCCGGGGGGACTTCGCGGATGACAGCATCGACGATACCATGTCGCTGTTCCTCCCGGTGGTGGCGGCTGCCATGGGCGATGACGCCACGGAGGATGACAGCCGGATGGTCACCCATCTTCTGGTCCATGGATTGCAGGCGGGCTTTCTGCGCAGCGCCAGCGTGCGGGAGCGCATCGGAGCGGATTTTTACGACCCGGGACAGCGGGAGAGCTTCATCCAGCTGGCCCTGAGGCAGATCAAGTGGAGGAGTGAATGATGTTGAACCAGTTTCAGGCGGAATATCAGAGCAAGAGGATGACGGCGGAGGAGGCCCTGTCCCACATCAAGACCGGAGATGTGATCGGCACCTCACAATGCGGAGTGGATCCCAAGACACTGCTGGGCAAGCTGCACACCATCACCCCCCGGGTGACGGACCTGACCATGATGTGCGGCATGTGCGTCAACGAGTATCCCTTTATGAACGACCCCGCTTACAAGGAACACTTTACCCTGGACGGGATCTTCTTCATGGGGGCCAACCGGGCGGCCCACAGGCAGGGGCTGCTCAGTGCATACCCGGCCAACCTCCACAACGGCGCAGGACGCTGGGTGGGGACCCACCGGCCCAACGTGTTCATCGGACAGGCCACCCCCATGGATGACCACGGTTATCTCTGTATCTCCCTGTGCCTGATCCACGAAAAGGAGATGCTGGAGAGCGCCGACCTGGTGATCCTGGAGGTCAACCCCAACCTGCCCAGGGTGTTTGGCGATACCGAGGTCCATATCCGGGACGTGGACTGCATCGTGGAGGTGGACACGGAGATCGCCAAGCTGCCCTATGCCAAGCCCAGCGAGGTGGACATGGAGATTGGCCGGTACATCGCCTCTCTGGTCAACGACGGGGACACCATCCAGCTTGGCATCGGCGGCATCCCGGACGCGGCGGCGGCTGCCCTCATGGACAAGCACGATCTGGGTGTCCACACCGAGATGTTCACCAACTCCATGGTGGACATGGTGGAGGCCGGGGTCATCACCGGCAAGAAAAAGACCCTCCACAAGGGCAAGATGGTGGGGGTATTCGCCTATGGGGAGCAGCGGCTCTACGATATGATCAATGACAACCCCTCCATCATGCTCATGCGGGGCAGCTATGTGAACCACCCGGCGGTGGTGGCGCAGAACGACAATATGGTGTCCATAAACACCACCCTGGCGGTGGACCTGACGGGCCAGTGCTGCTCGGAATCCATCGGCTCCCGGCAGTACAGCGGCTCCGGGGGCGCGTCGGACACCTGCATCGGCGCCATCCACTCCAAGGGGGGACGGTCCATCGTGGCCATCCACTCCACCACCAAGGGCGGGACCCTGTCCTCCATCAACGCCCAGCTGGCTCCTGGTTCCGTAGTGACCATCAGCCGAAACGATGTGGACTACATCGTCACGGAATATGGCATCGCCCCCATCCGGGGACGTTCGGTGCGGGACCGGGTCAACAACCTCATCGCCATCGCCCATCCGGACTTCCGGGCAGAGCTGCGCCGGGACGCGGAAAAGAATATGCTCTGGTGAGCAGGAGAGAAAAGGACACAGGCGGCGCAAAAGCGCCGCCTGTTCTGCTTTGTGCGCATAGATGAGATGATCCTGGCGGTGAAAAAATAAGGGAGGGCACGGAACCAAATGGGGGCCTTTCCGTCTGAATAGGAAAGGCAGGGTCATCTTGCGCCGGGACCGGGACAAGAACACGCAGGTTTCTGGTGACAGGCGGGAGGAACTGTGGTATACTGCCCTTTGGATACCCGATAGGAGGGGACTATGAGACAAGCGTATTCTGTTTCGTCGATGCTGACGGCTGCCGGTGCGGCGGTATGTGTCATAGGGATGGCAGGACAGGTCTTTTCCCTGGAGCGGGGCGGGCCGGGGGACCATCTTTTTGTGCTGGCGTCTCTCATACTGCTCATGGCGCTGGCGCTGTACCTGCTGTGGCGGGAGTGCCGCGACGCCAAGCTGCTGTGGATCGCCGCCCTGCCGGTGGCGGCGGCCTTTTTGATCCGGGCCCTCTGTCTGGACTATGCCAGCGGTGACTACAACAGCTTTTTGGCCCACTGGGTGCAATTCTTTCGGGAAAACGGCGGCTTCGCGGCGATCGCTCAGGACATTGGGGATTACAATGTCCCCTATTTGTATTTCGTGGCCGCCATCTCTTACCTGGATGTGCCGGACCTGTACCTCTATAAGCTGTTCTCCATCCTGTTCGATGTGCTGCTGGCCTGGGGCTGTCTGCGGCTGACCCGGGCGCTCCGGCCGGAGCGGCAAAAGGACTATGTTCCGGTGATCGCGTTCCTGGCAGCACTGTTCCTGCCCACAGTGGTGCTCAACGGGGCCTATTGGGGCCAGTGTGACAGCATCTACGGGGCGCTGGTGGTCCATGCGCTGGCGCAGCTGCTGGAGGACCGTCCCAGGAGCTCCGTGGTGCTCATGGCGGTGGCTTTTTCCTTCAAATTGCAGACCATCTTTGTGCTGCCCCTGTGGGGCGTGATGTGGCTGGCCAGGAGGGTGAAGTTCTGGCACCTGTGGCTGTTTCCCGCCACCTACGTGGTCACCATCCTGCCCGCCCTGCTGCTGGGCAAGCCCCTGTGGGATATCTTAAAGGTGTATTTCGACCAGATGGGGGAGTACTCCAGCCTGACCCTCAATGCTCCGACGATCTTCCAGTTCATCCCCTATGACCTGGAGGTGGATGAGGGGCTGCTGTCCACTCTGGGCATCGCGGCGGCGGC
This sequence comes from Clostridiales bacterium, assembly GCA_019421525.1. GTDB lineage: Bacteria > Bacillota > Clostridia > Oscillospirales > Oscillospiraceae > Enterenecus. Next base: position 575 of record JAHZFC010000186.1, on the reverse strand, counting down.
TCTGGTGGTGCTGGCCCTGCTGGCTGTAGGGCTGTTCATGGGCAGAAAGCTGGACCGGCGGGCGTTCTTCACCATGGCGGTGGTGCTGGCCATCGGCGTGCCATTTTTCCTGCCCCATATGCACGAGCGGTATTTCTTCCTGGCGGACATGCTCACCTTATGCTGGGCCTGCACTGACAGGAAGCGTATCCCGGTGTGCGTCCTGGCGGCGGGGTCGTCCCTGGCCTGCTATATCGTCTATTTGAGATTGAAATACTCTGTGATCATCTCGGTGGGAGGGCAGCGGTTCGTCATGGCGGTGGAGGCGGCCATGATGCTGGCGGCCCTGGTGCTGTCCATCATAGAGCTGGTCCGGCAGCTGAATGCTGTGAAGGAAAATGATCTGACAGGAGAATGAGGAATGAAACTGGTATCCTGGAATGTGAACGGCCTGCGGGCCTGTCTGAAAAAGGGGTTCATCGAGTCGGTGACGGCGCTGGGCCCCGATGTGATCTGCCTGCAGGAGACCAAGATGGAGCGGGGCCAAGCCCAAGTCGAGCTGCCCGGCTACCACGAATACTGGAACTCCGCGGAGA
>JAHZFC010000185.1 GCA_019421525.1 Clostridiales bacterium | reverse complement strand
TGGCCGCCATGGCCATGACGATAAAGAACTTGCTCAGGGTCTTGAGCAGGGAGAACAGGTCATTGGCCACTCCCAGCGCCTGGACCGCCCACTCCGCCGTCATGCCGGACAGCACCCCCGTGACCACGGTGGTGATCACCGAGGCCAGCACGAAGTACAAAATGAACATGGGGAACACCGACTTGGCGGACACCTTCACCCCGCTCTCCCCGCCGGCCTGGCGGGCCTTGCGCACCCGCCACATGGCCAGCACCAGGGTGATAGGGATGATGGCCAGGGTGCGGGTGAGCTTGACGATGGTGGCATAATCCAGCACCATGGTGCCGGTGTTATGTATGGAGTCCCAAGTGGAGGCGGCGGCAGTGACGGAGGAGGTGTCGTTCACCGCGGTGCCCGCGAACAGGCCAAAGCCCGTGTCAGACAGCCCGATGACCCCTCCCAGGGTGGGGAAGATCAGGGCGGCCAGCACGTTGAACAGGAAGATCACCGAGATGGACTGGGCGATCTCCTCGTCATCCGCCTCGATCACCGGGGCGGTGGCGGCGATGGCCGAGCCGCCGCAGATGGACGACCCCACCCCGATGAGAGTGGCGATCTTCCCCGGCACGTGGAGCACCTTGGACATGAGGAAGGCCACGATCAGGGCGGTGGAGATGGTGCACAGGATGATGGGCAGACTGGTCAGGCCCACCTGGCCGATCTGCCGCAGGTTCAGCCCGAAGCCCAGGAGGATGACCGCGTATTGCAGCACCTTTTTGGAGGTGAAGGCCACGCCGTCCTTCACGCCCTCCCGGACGGCGGCCTTGTTCTTGATCACGGCGCAGCCCACCATGCCGATGAGGATGGCCAGCACCGCCGAGCCCATCACATCCAGCGCGGGGATCCACTCCACCACGAACCAGGCCACCAGGGCGATGACCAGGCACAGCCCGATGCCGGGCAGACGTTTTTTCCAAGTCGTCACAGAAATTTCCTCTCTTTCTCTTGTTTCACTGTCATACTGTTATCCCCGGGTGATGCCCAGCCGGCCCAGGATGGCCTCCTCCCGCTCCCGCATCTGGGCCTTCTGGGGGCCTTCGTCCATGTGGTCGTACCCCAGCAGGTGGAGCACCGAGTGCACCGCCAGATAGCTCACCTCACGCTCCAGGCTGTGGCCGTACTCCTCCGCCTGGGCCAGGGCCCGCTCCAGGGAGATGCACATGTCCCCCAGGGGGATGAGTCCGGTGTCCGGGTCGGACCAGCCCGGGGTGGGCAGGCTGCCCGCGGGCATGTCGAACATGGGGAAGGAGAGCACGTCGGTGGGCGCGTCCACCCCCCGCATGGCCTGGTTCACCCGACGGATGCCCGCGTCGTCAGTGAGCATCACGTTCACCTCACACCCCTGCTCCACCCCCTGGGCGGCCAGGGCGGTGAGGATCACCTTCCGCAGCTGCTCCTCCATCCCCCCGGGCACGTCCACCTCTGAGGCGATGATGATATCATGGTCCATCATATCTGATCCACTCTTTTCTGTCATGTTCTGCCGGAAGATCCGGCGAGGGAAGGCCAAAGGCTATCGCCTTTGGGAACGGCTTTCCCGACCCCCATTTCTTTTGACAGCGCCGTCACCTCCCCCTGGACAGGGGAGGTGGCTGCGCAGCAGCCGGAGGGGGTGTTCGGCAAGGACTGCGTCCTTAAAAAACGTGTTCTCCGACCCCATTTCTTTTGACAGCGCCGCCCGTCACGCTGCGCCTGTTCGCGACGCCCGGCTTCCCTCCGACTCGGGCTTGAAACAGGACAGCTGCGCTGTCCTTGGTTTCTCGCCCTCGCTGCGGTCCATCCGGGCTGCTCACAACGGCTTAGCGCTTGGCAAAGAAACGGTGTCGGACCGCCAAAGAAAAGCGCGATACCCTGGTCTACTGCCCACCATTCAACGACCGGCGCTGTGGTAACTAGGATACTCCCGGCCCCCTGCGCCGCTGCCGCTGATGCGTTCCAGAGTAGCACTGCCTACGGCCCACGGTAGCGCGCCTGGCACAGTCAGCGGCAAGGCCCGCCGGCCCCGCAGGGGAGCGCCTCGCGCTCCGCTTCCTGTCGCGCTATCGTTCTACTGTACCATATGTCACCACGGTCTGTCTACCAAAATGCGCCTGACCGCCCTTATCGGTTGACCTCCCGCACATCGGTGCGGCCTGCCAAATAGTCCATGGATACGTCAAACAAGTCCGCCAGCTGCACCAGATTGGAAAAATTCGGGGTGTTCCCATCAGCCTCCAGCCGCTGATAGTTGCGGTAGGCAATGGATATTTTCTCCGCAACCTCCGCCTGGGTCATTCCCCGTTCTTTTCTCAAAGCCCTCAACCGCTCGTTAAAGACCATTTTCTTCTTCCTTTCCTATTGACACGCATATTTTTATCGTGTATAATGAACACGATAAAAATATCGTTTTTTTGTGAAGGAGGAACGCATATGCCGTCCATTTATGAAGTGCTGTATGACTATGCCTGTCGCCGGACAGAACTGGTCCGGTGGCTTCGCAATCCCCTCGAAGTGCAGGACTACTACAACTGTCAGGAAGATGCAGACGAGTTTGAACAACAGCTAAAAGAAGTGTTGGATCAAAATGGCCAAAGATTGCTACTGGGCTATATCGACAGCGCAAACCTCCAACGGTTCTTTGAACGTCAAATGCTCTTCTGCCAGGGCCTTTCTATGGGATTGGAGCTGGGCCTGTGGGCCCACCTCTGACCTCCGCGCCCTTCCCGCCAGGCGCGGTCCGGTAGTCCCTCCGCATGACAGGGCTTCTGCTGTGGAGCGGCAGCGGAAAGCGGCGCTTCGAGCGTCCTCCTATGCGCGCCGGTCGATAGAGGGACGCACCGAAGGGCCAGAAAGCGCTTTTCTTTGGATCTCAAAAACCGTTTCTTTTGGCGCTGTCAAAAGAAATGGTTTTTGGAGAATACATCCCCAAAGGCGAAGCCTTTGGCTTTTGCCTACTTTTCGCACGTGCGAAAAGTAGGTCGCCGCCAGGCGAAACCTGGCCGCAGGTGAAGGGCTTTGCCCTTCTCCATGCACCCCCTCCGGCTGCTGCGCAGCCACCTCCCCCATCAAGGGGGAGGCGAGGACCCAGGGCACAGCCCTTGGGATCTCACTTCCTCTTGGCGGCCCTCCGGCTCTCGTCCTCCTCATAGGCCTTGATGATCCGCTGGACGATCACATGGCGCACCACGTCCGCCTCTCCCAGGCGGCAGATGGCGATGTCCTCCACCCCCCGGAGCACCCGCATGGCCTCCTTCAGGCCGGACACCTTGTCCGCCGGCAGGTCGATCTGGGTGATGTCCCCGGTGATCACGATCTTGGACCCGAAGCCCAGCCGGGTCAAAAACATCTTCATCTGCTCCCGGCTGGTGTTCTGGGCCTCGTCCAGGATGATGAAGCTGTCGTCCAACGTGCGGCCCCGCATATAAGCCAGGGGGGCCACCTCGATGTTGCCCCGCTCCAGGTACTTCTGATAGGTCTCCGCCCCCAGCATGTCGAACAGGGCGTCGTACAGCGGCCGCAGGTAGGGGTCCACCTTGGACTGGAGGTCGCCGGGCAAAAAGCCCAGCCGCTCCCCCGCCTCCACGGCCGGACGGGTCAGGATGATGCGGTTGACCTGCTTGTCCCGGAAGGCGGCCACCGCGGCGGCCACCGCCAGATAGGTCTTGCCGGTGCCCGCCGGGCCGATGCCCAGGGTGATGGTATTCTTCTTGATGGCCTCCACATACCGCTTCTGGCCCAGGGTCTTGGGCTTGATGGGCTTGCCCTTGGCGGTGACGCAGAGCA
>JAHZFC010000184.1:2540-3843 GCA_019421525.1 Clostridiales bacterium | reverse complement strand
AGCCAGGGAACTCTGCAGCTCTACGCCCCTGGAATGATCAGCGCCGCGGGGCTCCAGCAGGGGCTGCTCTCCATCAGCCCCGATCTGGTGCCTGCTCCAGAATCTTAACCCAAAGGCTTCTCTAGAAGGACTTTTACCCCCTTCTCCCCTTGCCAGCGAGACAAAAAAGAGGTATAATATTTTTTATGTGGAATACGCGGTGAAGTTCTATTTTCAAGCTGCTATACCCTGTCCGCCGGATGCCAAACTGCGGCATCCGGCGGATGTACGACAGGCCCCTATGTTGAAGGAGAAACCCATGAAAAAATTTTTATCTGCCTTTCTTTCCCTGGCGGTCGCTCTGTCCTTAACGGCACTGCCTGCCTCCGCCCTAGAGCTGGAGGACGCCAAAACCCTACTCCAGACCTACTATGTGGATCCCCTGCCGGATGAGATCTGGTCCCTGGACTCTCTGGACGAGATTTTAGAGGCCATCGGCGACCCCTACACCGTCTACATGAACACCGAGGAATATCAGGCCTTTCTCTCCTCGGGCAATGGGGACACAGTCGTCGGAATTGGCGCCTCTGTGGAAAACGCCTATAACGACGGCTACCGTATCATGTCCATCCTGCCGGACTCCCCCGCCCTTGAGGCTGGGCTGGAGGCCGGGGACCGCATCATTGCCGTAGACGGCGTAGCTACTGCCGCCGGGGTGGATCCCCGCACTATGATCAGCGGCCAGGAGGGCACTACGGTCACCATCACTGTCATCAGTCAGTCAGATGGGCAGCGGCGGGATTACACGATGGAGCGCCGCTCGGTCCTCATCCCTATCGTCACCTATGATCTGGTGGATGGGGTGGCAGTCATCGACTGCACCAGCTTTGGCGCCAGCACCGCCTCTGTGGTCCAGGCTGCCATTGAGGAACTGGACAACCAGACCGCCATCTGGCTGATGGATCTGCGCTCCAACCCCGGTGGTACAGATGAGTCCGCCGCGCTCACTGCTGGCCAGTTCATCGGCAGCGCCATCATGGTCTACTTCCGTGACAGCGCCGGCGGCTATTACTACCGGGCCACCTCCCCCCTGGTGGAGGACCTGACGGACAAGCCCCTGGTCATCCTGACCAGCCCCCATTCCGCCAGCGGCTCCGAGCTCTTCGCCGCCGCAATCCGAGACTATGAGGCGGGGATTGCCCTGGGTCAGCGCACCTTCGGCAAGGGGATTGCCCAGAACATCTATGACGAGAGCAACACCACTGGTATTTTTGATGGGGACTGCCTGAAGATCACCACCCTCCGCTTCTTCTCCCCCGACGGC
>JAHZFC010000184.1:2083-2530 GCA_019421525.1 Clostridiales bacterium | reverse complement strand
AACGCCCCTGCCGCCGCCCTCCTGTTGGGCCAGGAGGAGCCCAGCCGAGCCTCCGGCCATCTGAAGCTGTCTCTGGCCGGCCAGACCTTCTATCTGAAGATCAGTGAGGCGCTCAACGCAGACAACAAGGCTGCCTTTACCGAGCTGCTGGAGGCTCTGCCCCCTTCCGCCCTTCTGTATCAAGGCGCCGGCACCCGGACCTGGACTGAGGTATCCCCCGCCGACCTGGCACGGGAGAAGCAGTTGGACTTTACCGCCCGTTCCTTCTCCGACTTGGAAGGGAGCGAGTTTGAGCGGGAGATCCGCACGCTGGCCACCTATCAGCTGCTGGGCGGCTATGAGGACGGCACCTTCCGCCCGGACAACACTGTCACCAGGGCTGAGTTCTGCGCTATGGCGGCCACTGCCCTGGCACTCCCCGCCGACCACAGTGTGCTGGACCAGTTC
>JAHZFC010000184.1:0-2073 GCA_019421525.1 Clostridiales bacterium | reverse complement strand
GACAGCACCATCACCTATCAGGAGATGGTGACCATTCTCTCCGCCGTGGCCTCTTGGGCCAATATGAATATATACGATCTCAGCCAACAGGAGGTGTCTGCCGCCGACTGGGCAACCTACTACGAATACGCTCCGTGGGCTCAGGCACCCGCCCGAAATCTGGCCTCCCTGGACGCGCTGGTGGGCGATCTGGCCCCCGCCGATCTGGGGACCCGCCAGGTGGCTGCCGGGATGCTGTATCAGATTATGGAGGGCATCGGACTGCTCTGGGATTGACCGGCATTCCCGCTGTACCCCTCCTTAGGCCCCCAAACAGAGGGCCCCAGGCCATCAATATTTCTCTGTGAAAGGATATGACTGTTATGACAAAGATCGATATTATCTCCGGGTTTTTGGGCGCTGGTAAGACCACGCTCATCAAGAAGCTGCTGGATGAGGCCTTTCAGGGCGAGAAGATCGTCCTCATCGAAAATGAGTTCGGTGAGATTGGGATCGACGGTGGCTTTTTGAAAGACGCCGGTGTGGAGATCACGGAGATGAACTCCGGCTGTATCTGCTGCTCCCTGGTAGGCGATTTCGGCGCCGCTCTGAAGCAGGTGCTGACCGATTATTCCCCTGACCGCATCGTGATCGAGCCCTCTGGGGTGGGAAAGCTGTCTGACGTGGTCGCTGCCGTGGAGCGGGTGCAGAAGGAGGCCCCCGCTCTCCAGCTCCACAGCTTCGTCACTGTGGTAGATGCCTCCAAGGCCAAGGTGTATATGAAGAACTTTGGCGAGTTCTTCAACGACCAAGTAGAACACGCCTCCGCCATCATCCTGTCCAGGACCCAAAAGTTGGACCCCGCCAAGCTGAACGGCGCTGTCCACCTCCTTCGGGAAAAAAATTCCCAGGCGGCCATCCTCACCACCCCCTGGGATCAGCTTACTGGCAGCCAAATCGTCGCTGCCATGGAGGGTGGCCACACTCTGGCGGAAGATCTGATGGCTGAGATCGAACACGAGCATCATGACCACGACGACCACTGTGACTGTGGCTGCCATGACCATCACCACCACGAGCATGAACATCACCACGCCCATGAACACGAGCATCATCATGAGCATGGGCATGAACACCACCACGACCACATCTGTGACGACACCGCCTGTGACACCTGTATGGCCTGTGGCGCAGACCACCATCACCACCACGACGCCGACGAGATCTTTACCTCCTGGGGCCGGGAAACACCCCGGAAATATAGTCGTGAGGAGCTGCAGGAGGCCCTGTCCGCCCTGGCTATGGGCGAGGATTACGGCTATATCCTCCGGGCCAAGGGCATGGTGCCCTGTGACGACGGGCAGACCTGGCTCCATTTCGACTTGGTGCCTGAGGAGTTCCAAATCCGTGAGGGTGGCGCCGACTATACCGGCCGGCTGTGTGTCATCGGCTCCGAGCTGAAGGAGGACCAGCTGGAAAAGCTGTTCCTGCTGGCCTAATTTGCTAGATGGGCGGCCCATGGCCGCCCATCCATATCATACCACGAGGTGAAGATCATGCCCGATAGTAGGATCCCCCTGTATCTTATCACCGGCTTTTTGGACGCCGGCAAAACCACCCTTCTTACCGACACACTGAATATGGATTACTTTAACGACGGTCAGCGCACCGTCCTCCTCATGTGCGAGGACGGCGAGGAGGAGTACGACCCCCAGTTTCTCTCCCAGCGCAACTGTCGCCTGGTCCCCATCGAGGGGCAGGAGCAGCTCAACACCGAATTTCTGAAGGAAGTGGACCGGCGCTATCAGCCGGAACGGGTCCTGATGGAGTTCAATGGGATGTGGCCGGTGGACCTTCTGCGCAAGCTGAAGCTGCCCAAGACCTGGGGGCTGTACCAGGCCATCCATGTGGTGGACGGCACCACCTTTGAGATGTATCTGGCCAATATGCAGTCCATGTTCATCGACATGGTGACTGAGGCGGATATGGTCCTTTTCAACCGCTGCACTCCCGATATGCCCATGGCCGGCTGGAAGCGGTCCATCCGGGCGGTGAACCGCATGTGCGAGATCGTCTTTGAGGACGAGAAGGGGG
>JAHZFC010000183.1:2163-3849 GCA_019421525.1 Clostridiales bacterium | reverse complement strand
ATCGGCAAGATCAGCTCCGTCCTCTCCTCCGACATGGTGTTCATCGAGGAGAACTGCATGACCGTGCTGGCGGACATGATGAGCTACATCTTCGCCCAGGCCATCCTGATCGTGTTTTTACTCTTCTTCAATGTCTGGATCGGCCTGGCTGCACTGGTGATCATCGGCGTCGTGCTGCTCATTGCCCGGGGCATGAAGCGGGAGGCCCTTCAGGACTCCGTGGCGCGGCAGGAACAGAACGAGAACCTCACCGAGGCGGTGCTGGACTTTGTGGAGGGCATTGGGATCATCAAGACCTACAACCTGCTGGGAGAAAAGTCCCGGGAGTTGGCGGACAACTTCCAGAGGAGCTGCGACACCAATCTCCAGTTTGAGGAGGGCCACTCCCCCTGGCAGCTGCGGCTGAACCTGGCCTACGGCCTGGGGGCGGCGGCCATCGCGGCCATCGCCCTGGCGCTGGAGAGCGCCGGACTCATGAGCGTCCCCTACCTGGTGGGCATCATGCTCTTCGTCTTTGACCTGTTCGGCCCCATCAAGGCCCTGTATACCCAGGCCACCCGGCTGACCGTCATGAACAGCTGCATGGACCGGATCGAGGAGGTCTTTCACGAGCCGGAGCTGCCGAACGACGGCCGGGACTCCATCCCGGATACCGGCGAAGCCCCGGAGGTGGAGTTCCAGCATGTGCGCTTTGCCTACGGGGAGAAAGAGGTATTGCACGACATCTCCTTCTCCCTGCCCCGGCACCAGATGCTGGCCCTGGTGGGGCCCTCCGGCGGGGGCAAATCCACCATCGCCAACCTGCTCACCCGTTTTTGGGACGTGAAGGACGGACGGGTGCTGGTCCGGGGGAAGGACGTGCGGGAGGTGAAACTGGCCGACCTGATGGACCACATCAGTATGGTGTTCCAGCGGGTTTATCTCTTCCAGGATACCATCTACAACAACATCGCCATGGGCCGACCAGACGCCACTCGGGAGGAGGTGCTGGAGGCGGCCCGCAAGGCCCGGTGCTACGACTTTGTGATGGCTCTGCCCGATGGGTTTGACACGGTGATCGGCGAGGGCGGGGCAAGCCTCTCCGGCGGGGAGCGGCAGCGGATCTCCATCGCCCGCTGCATCCTGAAGGACGCCCCTATCGTCATCTTGGACGAGGCAACCGCCAGCATGGACGCGGACAACGAGAGCTACATCCAGCAGGCCATCTCGGAACTGGTGCAGGGCAAGACCCTGCTGGTTATCGCCCACCGGCTGAACACCATCCGGGGCGCGGATCAGATCCTGGTCATCTCGGATGGGGAGATCGCCCAGCGGGGCACCCACCAGTCGCTGATGGAGGAGGATGGCATTTACCGGAACTTCGTCACGGTGCGACAGCAGAGCCGGGGGTGGAACCGCAAAGCCGGCGCATAGCAAAAGAACATATTCCCGGGACGCAGTGTCGAAAGGACACTGCGTCCTTTTTTCCTGCACAGGGCTTGACAAAGGGAATGTCGCGTGCTATATTCAAAACATCGTTATAAAACATTGTTATGAATATAGTTTGAAAGAAGGTGACCGTATGGCGAAGCAGAAGCCCGGCGTCTATGATCGTGTTCTGGAGTGCGCCAAGGAGGAGTTCTTGTCCAAGGGGTTTCTGGACGCATCCCTGCGGACCATTGCCCAGGAGGCGGGCACCAGCACCGG
>JAHZFC010000183.1:0-2063 GCA_019421525.1 Clostridiales bacterium | reverse complement strand
TGGTGCGCCGTGGCCCTGGCAGGGTTCCTACTGCGGGCCAGCCTGTATTCCCTGGCCCTGTCCATCTCCCACAAGGCTACCTTCTCCATTCTGAAATCCATCCGGGAGAAGATCCTGGAAAAGCTCCCCAAGATGCCCCTGGGCACCATCCTGGATACCTCCAGCGGCCAGATGAAGCAGGTCATCGTTGACCAGGTGGAGAGCATGGAGCGGCCCCTGGCCCATCTATTGCCGGAGATGACCGCCAACGTGCTTGGGCCGGTGTGCATCCTCGTCTACCTGTTCATATTGGACTGGAGGATGGCCCTGCTGAGCCTGGTGTCCATCCCGGTGGGCATGGCCTTCATGATGGCGGTAATGGCCAACTACGGCAAGCAGTACGAGGGCTCCGTCAAGACCACCCAGGCCATGAACAGCGCCATCGTGGAGTACATCGGCGGCATTGAGGTCATCAAGGCCTTCAATCAGGGGAAGCAGTCCTACGCCCGTTTTTCCAACAGCGTGAAAGCCAACGCCTCCTACTTCTACCACTGGATGAAAAGCTGCCAGCTGCCCATCTCCCTGTCCAAGGCCATCTCCCCCACCACCATGATCACCATTCTGCCGGTGGGCTGGCTCCTGTATGCCGGCGGGAGCCTGCCGGTGGAGACCTTCATCACCACCATCGTGCTGTCCCTGGGCATCGCCGGGCCGCTGCTCTCCGCCATGGACTTTGTGGATAGTCTGGCTAAGGTAGGCACCATCGTGGGCTCAGTGGACGAGATTTTGAACGGCCAGGAGCAGGACCACGGGAACGCCCCGGTGCAGTTTCAGGGGCGGGAAATTCGGCTCTCCCATGTGTCCTTTGGCTATCACGCGGACAAGGAGGTCCTCCACGATGTGTCCCTCACCATCCCTTCCGGCACCATGACCGCCTTTGTGGGCCCTTCCGGCTCCGGCAAGTCCACCATCGCCAAGCTAATCGCCGGGTTCTGGGATGTGTCCGCCGGTACCATCACCCTGGGCGGGCAGGATCTGAAGAAAATCCCGCTGCCCCAGCTCTATGACCAGGTGGCCTTTGTGTCCCAGGACAATTACCTCTTTGACGAGAGCGTCCGAGAGAACATCCGCATGGGCCGCCCCTCCGCCACCGACCAGGAGGTGGAGGCTGTGGCTAAGGCCGCCGGGTGCGACGATTTCATTCGGGCCCTGGAACAGGGCTATGACACCATCGTGGGCGGAGGCGGCGCCCACCTCTCCGGCGGCGAGCGGCAGCGCATAGCCATCGCCCGGGCTATGCTGAAGGACGCTCCCATCGTGGTGCTGGACGAGGCCACCGCCTACATCGACCCGGAAAACGAGGCCCTGGTCCAGCGTGCAGTGGGCCAGTTGGTGGCGGGCAGGACTGTGCTGGTCATTGCCCACCGCCTGAGCACCATCACCGGCGCGGACCAGATCGTGGTGGTGAACGGCGGACGCATCGAGGCCACCGGCAAGCATGAGAAACTTTTGGAAACCTGCCCCCTCTATCGTGAGATGTGGCAGGCTCACATGGGTGTAAAGGAGGGAGAGCAGGCATGATCGAGGTTTTGAGAAAGATCTGGCGCTTTGCCGGTGAAGAGCAGGGCAATATCCGCAAGTCTATGGTACTGGGGTTCTTTTATGCCATCTTCCACATGTTCCAGATAGGAGCCATCTATGTGGTGGTCCTGGCTCTGGTGGACGGTTCCACTTCTGCCGCCCCGGCCTGGGAGGCCCTGGTTTTGCTGCTGGTCAGTATTCTGGGTCGGGCGATCATGAATCGGTTCAGCCAGCTCCAGCAGACCCACGCCGGTTATTTCATGGCGGCCAACAAGCGCCTCCACATGGGCGATAAGCTCAAGCGCATCCCCATGGGCTACTTCAATGACCAGAGTTTAGGGGAACTCACCGGCATCGCCACCACCGTCCTGGACGAGGTGGAGAGCGCCGGGGCCATGGTGCTGGTCACCATCCTGGGCGGGCTCATCAACTCCGCCGTCATGCTGCTGTGCGTGCTGTTCTGGGACTGGCGCATCGGCCTGCTGGCCCTGGCCGGGATGGCG
>JAHZFC010000182.1 GCA_019421525.1 Clostridiales bacterium | reverse complement strand
TTGGCGGTCCGACACCGTTTCTTTTGGCGCTGTCAAAAGAAATGGGGTCGGGAAAGCTTCGTTCCCAAAGGCGTAGCCTTTGGCTTTTGCCTACTTTCTGTGTGAGCAGAAAGTAGGCCGCCGGAGGCCGGGACGGCCGCAAAGAAGGAGAATGACCCATGGCAAAGCAGAAAGAGGAAAAGACCAATGTGATGCGGGTGCTGGACCAGAAGAAGATCTCCTACACCCCCCACACCTACCCCCACGGCGGGGATGAGGCCCCGGACGGGGAGACGGTAGCCCGGGCTTTGGGCCAGGACCCGGCGGCGGTGTTCAAGACCCTGGTGACCAAGGGGGCCTCCGGGAGTTATTATGTGTTCGACATCCCGGTGGCGGCCACCTTGGACCTGAAGAAGGCCGCCAAGGCGGTGGGGGAGAAGTCGGTGGCCATGATCCACCAGAAGGAGCTGCTGCCCCTGACGGGCTACGTCCACGGGGGCTGCTCCCCGGTGGGGATGAAAAAGCAGTTCCCCACGGTGTTCCACGAGACCTGTCTGGAGCAGGACACCATCTGCGTGTCCGCCGGGAAAGTGGGCTTCCAGGTGGAGGTCAGACCGTCAGACCTCATCGCCCTGGTGCGGGCCACCACCGCCGATGTGACGGTGGAGGGGTGACATGGAGCTGACCACGCCCCGCCTGCGCCTGCGGACCTTCGCCCCTTCCGATGGGGACGGCCTGTACGCCATCGTGGGGGACCGGGAGACCATGCGCTATTCCTTCCCCATGACCCGGGAGGAGAGCAATCGTTTTTTAGAGGACGCCCTGATCCGGCGAACGCCCCCGGTGGGCTACGCCCTGGAGGAGCGGGAGAGACCCGGCCGCCTGGCGGGCTATGTCCTGTTCTGCCCCCTGGACGAGCCGGGGGCATACGAGCTGGGCTGGTTCCTCCGCCGGGAGGTGTGGGGCAGAGGATACGCCTATGAGATCTCCCAGGCCTTGCTGGACTGCGCCTTTGACACGCTGGCCCTGCGCCGGGTGGAGGGAGAGACCACCGACCGCCACCGGGCGGGACGGCTGCTGGAAAAGCTGGGCATGGCCCGGCTGGGAGAGGAACAGGTCACAGACTGCCTGGGCTGTCCGGCGGCGCTGTACCAGTACGCCGTCACCGCCAAGCAGTGGCGGGAGCGAAACCGGCTGCTGGCCTTTTTTGACGGGGAGAACCGCCGGGACTGGGGCCTCTATCAGACCTTCCTGCACCCGGAGGTGGTGTGGGAGCTGCGCCAGCCCGACGGGCGGGTAGAGCGGATCCAAGGCATCCCGGCCTATCTGGCCCGGATCCGGGCGGCCTATGAGGGCTGGGACGGGCAGTTCCGGTGCGAACGGATGGAGCGGGATGGGGAGACCATTGCGGTCTGGCTGGTCAACGACCGGGGTGAGCGGTCCCGGGAGCGGTTCCAGTTTCAAGACAGCCTGATCTGGCGGGAATGGGAGGACCTGACGGATGAAGTATGAGTGGCTGGACGGGTATCTGCTGAGCTTCCCCGGGGCGGAGAAGCGCTGGCACCCCGCATGGAAGATGTTCCTCTATGAAGTCCGGGGGAAACAGTTCGCCGCTGTCTGCGCCCCGGAGGAGAAATATCAAGTCTATGGCGGCCACGAGCTGGCCAACCTGCGATGTGACCCCCGCCTGTCCGAGCTGTTCCGGGCCGAGTACCCGGAGATCCTGCCCGGCTTTTACTGTGACAAGAGGAGCTGGATCGCCGCCCTGCTGGACGGGGACCTGCCCGACGAGGTGCTCCGGGACCTGTGCGCCCAGTCCTACCGGCTGACGGTGGCCAAGCTGCCCAAGTACGTCCAGCGGGAGCTGGAGCAGTTGACATAACACCGCATATATCCTGATGTGGAGCCAGAGACATGGCATGACAGAGAGGAGAGGGACGAACATGACAGCGATCCGAAACAAATGGGAGGAAATGAGCTGGTTCAGGCGGGTGCTGCTGATCATCATGCTGGCGGAGATCGTGGCCTTCGGCATCGCCACGGCGGTGACGGTGGACCGCATGGGGCTGGAGTATGACGGCGGGCTGCTCTACCCCCGCACCGAGGGGGACGTGACCTGGTACGAGGGAAGGGTGGACGGAGAGGACGCCGCCTTCTCCGTCACCCCGGACGGGACGGTGGAGTACCGCTGGGGGGAGTATGTCTACGGCCCCTATCAGGTGGTGGAGGACCCCACTGCCCTGCCGGAGGACTTCCTGAGCGGCCAGGGGGTGGAGATCCGCCAGGGGGAAGAGGTGCTCTTCCGGGGGTACCGCTTTTCCGATATGCTGTTTGACGAGAACGGAGATCCATTTTGGGCGATCCGTGCCTATGGTCACGCGAGCGACGGCACCATCATGGTGGAAGGTGGCCAGACGATCAGCCAGGAGGAATACCACGCCCCCGGCTTTTCCACCCTGGTGCAGGTGGTACTGGAGCCGGAGCTCACCCACAAGGGCGACGTGGGGCTTTATCTGGCGGTGACCTTCCTCGCTCTGCTGAACATCGTGCAGATCCTGTTCCCTGAGGCCCTGTTCAAGCTGAGCCTGCTGGGGCGGATCCGCTCCGTGGACATCGACGACGCGGAGCCCTCCAGCTTTTACATCGCCATGGAGCACATCGAGTGGGTGGTGCTGGCGGGGGCGTGCCTGATCTTCTATGCCATGGCGCTGGGCACCATCGTGTGACAGGCCCACACACAGAGAACACGGACAGATCGTTAGGAGGAGAATATTATGGAATACGTACAGCTGGGCCGCACGGGCCTGAACTGCGCTGCCGTCTCGTTCGGCGGCATCCCCATCCAGCGCTCCGACGCTGCCAACACCCGCGCGGTGGTGGACGCACTGGAGCAATACGGCATGAACTACATCGACACCGCCCGGGGCTACACCGTGTCTGAGGAGTACCTGGGCGCGGCCCTGGAGGGACGGCGGGACAAATTCATCCTGGCCACCAAATCCATGTCCCGGGACTATGCGGGCATGAAGCGGGACATCGGCATCAGCCTGGGCAATTTGAGGACGGGCTATATCGATGTCTACCAGATCCACAACCTGCCCCTGAAGGACTTCGACCAGGTGTTCGGCCCCGATGGGGCCTACCGGGCTCTGGCCGAGGCCAAGGCGGAGGGGAAGATCGGCCACATCGGGGCCACCGCCCACAGCGTGGACGCCCTGCGGCGGCTGGTGGAGGAGTACAGCGACCGGATCGAGACGGTGATGTTCCCCTACAACATCGTGGAGAGCCAGGGGGAGGAGATCTTGGAGCTGGCCCGGGAAAAGGGGATGGGCACCATCGCCATGAAGCCTCTGGCCGGGGGCAACCTGGATGACTGGCGGCTGGCATTGCGGTATGTGGCTGCCTCAGATGCCATCGACATCTCCATCCCCGGCATGGGCAGCGCGGAGGAGGTGGAGCGCAACGCCGCCGCGGCAGAGGACCTGTCCCCGCTGACGGGGGAGGAGCTGGAGCGGTGTGAGGCCATTCGGCGGGAGCTGGGCACCCGGTTCTGCCGCCGGTGCGGCTACTGCGCCCCCTGCACCGTGGGCATCGACATCCCCAGCAATTTTCTCATGGTCAATTACCTGCGGAAATACGACCTGGCGGACTGGGCCAAGCAGCGGTATGCCGCCATGGCCCATCACGCCGGGGAGTGCATTGGATGCGGCGCCTGCGAGAGCCGCTGCCCCTATGAGCTGCCGATCCGGGAGATGCTCAAGGATGTGGCCGCGGAGTTTGGCTGTTGAACCGGTCAAGGACTGCGTCTTTGACATTTTCCCCCAAGGCATTGCCTTTGGGATACGAGTACCAAAAACCATTTCTTTTGTGTGCGCCAAAAGAAACGGTTTTTGAAATCCAAA
>JAHZFC010000181.1 GCA_019421525.1 Clostridiales bacterium | reverse complement strand
GACCTTCTCAGTCAACGACTCCCCCTTCGCCGGGCGGGAGGGCAAGTTCGTCACCTCCCGCCAGATCCGGGAGCGGCTGTTCCGGGAGACGCTGAAGGACGTGTCCCTCCGGGTCAGCGAGGTGGCCGACTCCACCGACTCCTTCAACGTGGCCGGCCGGGGTGAGATGTCCCTGTCCATCCTCATCGAGACCATGCGCCGGGAGGGGTACGAGTTCCAGGTGTCTCCCCCCCGGGTGCTCTACCAGGAGATCGACGGGGTACGCTGCGAGCCCATCGAGCGGGTGGTCATCGATGTGCCCGCCGACAACGTGGGCGCGGTGATGGAGAAGCTGGGCGCCCGGAAAGGCGAGTTTTTGTCCATGAACCCGGTGGGGGCCCGGATGAAGCTGGAGTTCCTGGTCCCCTCCCGGGGCCTGTTCGGCTACCGCAACGAGTTTTTGACCGACACCAAGGGCGAGGGCATCATGGCCTCCGTCTTTGAGAAGTACGCCCCCTATAAGGGGGAGATCCAGCGGCGCAACACCGGCTCCCTGGTGGCCCACGAGACGGGCGAGTCGGTCACCTACGGCCTGTACGCCGCCCAGGAGCGGGGCGCCCTGTTCATCGGCCCCGGCGTGCCCGTGTACGAGGGCATGGTGGTGGGGGTGTGCCCCAAGCAGGAGGACATCACCGTCAACGTGTGCAAGAAAAAGCAGCTGACCAACATGCGGGCCTCCGGCTCTGACGACGCCCTGCGGCTGGTGCCCCCCAAGCAGATGAGCCTGGAGCAGTGCCTGGAGTTTCTGGCCGACGACGAGCTGCTGGAGGTCACCCCGGAGAACCTCCGCCTGCGCAAGCGCATCCTGAACCACGAAAGGCGGATGAAGGCCCTGAAGGGCGGCAAGTCCTGAGCCTTCCTGAGAGGAGCGTTTCCCCATGCTGATCACCATCTTCGGCGAGAGCTGCACCGGCAAGTCCACCCTGGCCGACGCCCTGAAAGCGCGCACCGGAGCCCAGGTGTGGTCCGGCAAGGATTACCTCCGCCTGGCCAAGAGCGAGAGCATGGCGAAGGCCCTGTTCCAGAAGCAGCTGAAAGGGGCGGCGGAGGGAGACGGCGACCTCATTTATGTGATCGCCGAGCCAGAGCTGCTCGCCCTGGTCCCCGAGGGCGGGGTGCGGGTGCTGGTCGCCGCGGAACTGCCCGAGATCAAGGCCCGGTTTGCCGCCCGGATGGGCGGCACCCTCCCTCCTCCTGTGGCCGCCATGCTGGAGCGAAAGCACGGCTGCTTTGACCGGGAGCCCCATGACGTCCACATGGCCAGCGGCGCGGACAGCGTGGAGATGGTGTGTGAGAGGATCTTGGCTTTGATTTGAAAAACTTCGGCCCGGAGCACTGCTCCGGGCCGTTTTTCTTGCCCCTGCCCCCCGCCTGTGGTACAATATGCAAAAGGAGGCGGTGGTATGGGGTTCTGGGTTTTCATGCTGCTGTGCGATTTGCTCATCCCGGTTGCTATGATCGTTTTCGGCACCCGGTTTGTGAAAAAGCCCCCGTCCCGTATCAACAGCCTCTACGGCTACCGCACCGCCCGGTCCATGAAGAGCCAGGCGGCGTGGGACTTTGCCCATCGCTACTGCGGAAAACTGTGGCGGGCCGTGGGCTGGGCCATGCTGCCCCTGTCGGTGCTGGCCATGCTCCCCGCCCTGGGCCGGGACGCCGACTTCACCGGTTTTTTAGGCGGCGCCGTGGCGGCGGTCCAGTGCGTCGTCATGTTTGTCCCCACCCTGGTCATGACTGAGGGGGCGCTGAAGCGAAGATTTGACTCCAAGGGCCGGTGAACCCGGAAAGGAGGGCGGGGCCATGTACCTGTTCTGCTCCATCATCACCCTGGTCAGCGCCGGGCTGGGGCTGGCCTTCTCCCTGGCCTATGCGCTCCGGGGGACGGGGATGGCGCGGGACAATGCCCTGTACTGGGCCGCCCGCTCCGCAGCCCTGCTGGGGCTGGCCGTCCTGCCCTGCGTTCTCCCCTCCCCCGCTCTGCTGGGGGCGGTCACCGGGGCCATGCTCCTGGTCCAGCTGCTGGACGGAATCATCGGCCTGTGGCGCGGGCGGGTATTCAACGCCGCGGGCCCCTTTGCCCTGGCGGCCCTCCACGCTCTGTCCCTGTTTTTTCTGTTTGCCGTTTAGATCCTTTCGGGAGGTCTTTTTATGTCCGATCTGCTGCTCCACATCTGCTGTGCCCCCTGCTCCGTGGCCTGTATCAGGCAGCTCCGGGAGGAGGGGGCGGAGCCTGTGGGTTTCTGGTACAACCCCAATATCCACCCCTTTTTGGAGTACAAGGCCAGGCGGGACACCCTGCGGCAGTACGCCCAGGACATCGGCCTGGACCTGCGGGAGGTGGACTTCTACGGCCTGCGGCAGTTCACCGCCGCCGTGGCCGCCGACTCCGACCATCGCTGCGGGTATTGCTACACCTGCCGAATGGAGGAGACGGCGAGATATGCCGCGGAACATGGCTTTACCCAATTCTCTACTACGCTGCTTATCTCTCCCTACCAGAACCGGGAGCTGATCTGCGCCGTGGGGGCAAAGATGGGAGAAAAGTACGGTGTGGAGTTTATCCCCTATGACTTCCGGCCCTGGTTCCGGGAGGGGCAGGAGGAGGCCCGGGCCCTGGGTCTCTATATGCAGAAGTACTGCGGCTGTATCTACAGTGAGGAGGACCGCTTCTCCAACCGGCGGAAGAAGGAGCTGCACAAGCTCCACAAGGCCCAGGCCCGGCAGGCGGCGGAGAGAGAGGAAGATGGCTGACATGGAACTGAAGCAGCTTGGCAGGGGAGATTTCGGGGCGGTCCAGGCGCTGTTTGTGAAGATTTTCTCCCGGGCGCCCTGGAACGACCACTGGGACGATCGGGAACAGCTGCGCCTGTATATGGAAGAGCTGTTGGGGGCCCCCAATTCCCTGACTCTGGGGCTGTTTGAGGGAGATGTGCTGACCGGCATCTCCCTGGGGCGGATCCGCCACTGGTACCAGGGGACCGAGTATTGGATCGATGAACTGGGGGTCGACCCGGAGCGCCAGCAGAGGGGCGCGGGCCGACGTTTCCTGGAGCTGATCGGCGGCTATCTCCGGGAGCGGCAGGTGGCGGCGATCGTGCTGCTGACGGACCGGAGGGTACCCGCTTACCGCTTTTATCAAAAGAATGGATTTTCAGAACAGGCCGGACAGGTGCTTTTCGTCAAAGAACTGGGATGACGGTCGGTGACAGTGGAGACAACGAGGGGGAGCCGCTCATGCGGCTCCCCCTCGCAGTCTTGGATCGTTGAATTGAAAAATGTTATTCCTCGTCCAGCTTGAGCACGGCCATGTCGTCGAAGCAAAGTCCGCTCTGCTCGGAACGCCCTACCGGGCATTCCTCGCCCGCTCCCTTGCTTCTCCTCTCCAAACGGCACCCGCTTCGCTGGGCTGCCGTTTGGTTTTTATGGGCCTGTCACTCCTCGTCCAGTTTCAAAACAGCCATGAATGCCTCCGTTGGCAGCTGGACGGTGCCCAAACTCCGCATTTTCTTCTTGCCTTCCTTCTGCTTCTCCAGCAGCTTCTTCTTCCGGGTGATGTCGCCGCCGTAGCACTTGGCCAGCACGTCCTTGCGCAGGGCCTTGATGGTCTCCCGGGCGATGATCTTGCCGCCGATGGCCGCCTGGATGGGCACCTCGAACATCTGGCGGGGGATGTTCTCCTTGAGCTTCTCGCAGATGCGCCTCGCCCGCTTGTAGGCCTTGTCCCGGTGGGCGATGAAGCTCAGGGCGTCCACCTGATCGCCGTTGAGCAGCATATCCACCTTCACCAGCTCGCTGGGCCGGTAGCCGGAAAGCTCATAGTCCAGAGAGGCGTAGCCCTTGGTGTT
>JAHZFC010000180.1 GCA_019421525.1 Clostridiales bacterium | reverse complement strand
ACGACATGCAGCTGGTGTGCCAGTGGGCGGAGCGGATCATCGTGCTGTGCGGCGGGCGCGTGGTGGCGGATGGATCCCGGGATGAGATCTTTGCCCGGGCCGATGTGGTGGAGCAGGTGGGGATCGGCCCGCCGGAGGTCTTCCCTATGGCCGAGGCTCTGGAGCGCCGGGCCCTGTGCTATACCGTCGAGGAATTTTTATCGTCCTTTCAGGAGGCTTGACTGCTGTGGAAAAATTGACTGCCAAACTCTCGGAGAGCATCCTGGACAAATTCTCCATGGACTTCCTTCGCAATCAGGTGCTGAAGAACGCCTACGGCAACGACGACACTGTGATCGCCGCCCTGGACCCCCGGGTCCTGCTGGCCTGGTACCTGTTTTTCGGCCTGATCCCCTGGTTTGTCAGCGACATTCCCTTCCTGCTGGGGTGCTTCCTGCTGGTGATGGCTACCACCGTCCTGGCCCGTGTGGCTGGTCTGGTGCTGTTCCTGTTCGCCCTGGGGGTCTTCTCCCAGACGGGGTATCTGTTCCTGGTGACCCTCCTCTTTGGGGGCGACGCCTCCGCCATTGCTCCGCTGTTGGTGCTCACCCTGAAGGTGGCCACCATCTCTCTGGCCTCGGTGACTGTGTTCTCCGGCCTGGATCCGGATAAGCTGTCCAACGGCCTGATGTGGTACGGCTGCCCGGAGCGGCTGAGCTTCTCCATCTCCTACGCCTACCGGATGCTGCCCATGCTGATGGAGGAGTTCCAGAATGTGCTGCTCTCCTACCGCCTTCGGGGCAATCCCCCGGCTCACGAGACCTTCGGCGGCAAGGTGAGGTATCTGATTTATCAGGTGAAGATCATCATGCAGTCCTTCTACCCCCTGATGCTCAACACCGCCAAGCGCTCCCGCACCACGGTGGAGGCCCTGGAGCTGCGGGGATACCGATATGCCGCCGTCAATAAGGCGGTGAAGAAGATCAAGCTGGCATCCCTGAAAGTATCCTGCAATGACGGGATCTTCCTTGCGGTTTCCCTGCTGGTGGTGGCGGTGGCGGTTCTGATCTCTACATTGCTGTAAGAAAGAAGGGTTTCTCTTGCGCCTGGATTTTCACACTCACGGGAAGCTGGCCAAAAAGCTCCCGTTTTCCACCGCCTACACCGACTGGCTCTTCGGCGAGGCCAGAGCTGCCGGCCTGGACGCCCTGTGCCTGACGGAGCACTTCAACACCCTCCAGTTCGCCGACGTATATGGCTACATCGCCTCGGTGAGCCGCAGAACGGGGGACACCCTGGAGCTGGAAAACGGCCTGAAAATTTTCCCCGGCATGGAGACGGATGTGGCGGAAGGCGGCCACATCCTGTCCGTCGGACCCCTGGAGGCCATTCTGGAGCTGAACCGCCGGCTGGAGCCCAACAAGGAGAAGGGCTCCTTCCTCCCCTTCCAGCGGCTGATGGACCTGTTTGAGGAGTACCCGGTGGTGGTGGGCTGCGGCCACCCCTTCCGCGCCCCTGGCCATGTGCCCGAGCTGCCGGAGGAGCAGCTGCGCCGCCTGAAATTTCTGGACCTGAACGGCAAGGACCTGGCCCTGGACCAGGCGCGCACCGAGCGGCTCACCTACGCCCTGGGGAGAAGGCTGGACATCCCCGTGGTGTCCGGCAGCGACACCCACCAGGCGGTGCAGTACGGCTGCGTCACCACCGTGTTTGAGCGGGAGTGCAACACCATCCCGGCCCTCTATGAGGAGATGCGGGAGGGCCGCTATGCCATCCGCCTGGCGGACACCGCCCCCTTCCAGGTGCGCACCGCCTGCCTGCTGAAGCGGTCGTTAAAGGAGATCCACGCCCTGGGGGGCGACTATGTGTCCATCCTGACCCAGGGGGCTGCCGTATGAATGACCAAATCGTAACGCTGGAGGAACAGGCCGTTCAGGCAGTGCGGGAGGCGGGAGCCCTCCTGGCCGACCCCGCCGCCGTCCGCAGCATCCGGGCCAAAAGCAAGACGGACTATGTCACCAATGTGGATGTGGCGGTACAGGAGTTTCTGCGGGAGCGCCTGGCGGCCCTGGCCCCGGACATCCAGTTCATGGGGGAGGAACAAGACAACCGCCCCCTGGACTGGAGCCGCCCCTGCTGGATCTTGGACCCGGTGGACGGCACCACCAACCTGATCCACCGCTTCCGGCACAGCGCCGTCTCTCTGGCCCTGGCGGAGGGTGGACAAATCCGCCTCGGTGTGGTATATAATCCCTACAGCGGCGAGTGCTTTACCGCCAGGCGGGGGCTGGGCGCCTTTTGCAATGGCAGTCCCATTCGTGTAAGCGGCACAGATCGCCTGGGGGACAGCCTCCTCTCGGTGGGGACAGTCCCGGGCTGCCGGGAGCTGGCGGACACAGCGTTTCGCCAGATGCGGGAGCTGTATGACCGATGCCAGGACGTGCGGCGTACCGGCTGCGCCAGCCTAGACCTGTGCTGGGTGGCCTGCGGCCGCCTGGAGGGCTATGTGGAGCTCTCCCTCCAGCCCTGGGACTATGCCGCCGGGCTTCTGCTGGTGGAGGAGGCAGGAGGGCGGGTCACCGCCCCGGACGGAAGCCCCCTCTCCCTGTGTCAGGGCGGGCCCCTGCTGGCCACCAACGGCAGGCTGCACACCGCCATGCAATCTCTCTTGAAGTGAGGACACCCATATGGACCTGCGCCTTTCCACCCCGGCCGGGGAGCTGACCCGGGCGGAGCAGAAGATCTTGGACTATATCAACACCAACACCGACGCCTTTCTGTTTTCTTCCATCGGGCAGCTGGCCCAGCAGCTGGAGCTGTCTGACGCCACCGTCTCCCGGTTTGCCCGGCACGTGGGCTGCCGGGACTTCAAGGCCCTGAAGGCTCTGGTGATGGAACAGGCTTCCGGCCCCGCAGTGAAAATGGCGGGGACCCTGCAGCAGGAGGAGAGCTTTTCCCCCCAGAGCTGGCTGACGCGCCAGCAGGAGTATCTGGAAAAGACCGCTCAGCTCCTCTCCACCCAGGAGTTTAAGACAGCGGTGGAGGCCATCTGCTCGGCCCGGACGGTATTTCTCCACGGGAAAAACGCCTCGGCCGCCCTGGCGCAGCTCCTCCACTTCCGTCTGCGCCGAGTGGGCGTGCGCGTGTCGCTGCTGCCCTCCGGGGGCGCGGAGCTGCTGGAGGGGCTGATCCAGGCCGGGCCGGAGGACCTGGTGGTGCTGTTCAGCTTTTCCAAGCTCTCCCGGGAGGGCCACGTTCTTCTGAATCATAGCCGGGCCGCCGGCTATCGGACCCTGGCTTTTGTGGGCCGCACCTGTCTTCCTGCAGAGGAGCGGGCGGATATCAGCCTGTTCGCTTACCGGGGTAGAGAAAAAGAATACCACTCCATGGCGGCTCCCGCCGCCCTGCTGGACGCCTTGGCCGTGGCGGTGGCAGAACGGTTAGGCTTCGAGGGCACAAATCGTCTCCAGGCGCTGCACCAAATGAAAAAGGATTATTTCCCAGACGGATGAACGCATCCCCCATGCGCACACATGGGGGATGCGTTCATTTTCCGGGATGTCTCACGGATTTTACACGCATTTTACTGTGCTGTGGTAGTGGACATAGACCAGCTGTGATATGGTAAATTAGGCTTATTTTATATATTTCGTGGGCGGGTTTGCGCTGCCTGCGCGCCACATTGGGAAAGGAAGGATCTGTTGCTATGAAACGCACGGTTTTATCCGTATGTATCCTGGCATTGGCATTGATTCTGACGGCCTGCAGTCCGACGCTGTCTGACAGCACAGCCTCCGCCGACAATTCCTCCGGCGGAGAACACACTTTCAATTATGGCGGAGATGTGACCCTGCGCATCCTCTCCGGCTCGGAGAACCAGGAGCTGGAGGGCATCCTGGATGACT
>JAHZFC010000179.1 GCA_019421525.1 Clostridiales bacterium | reverse complement strand
CTATGGCCAAGCCAAGGCCCGCGCCCCCCGTGCGGGTGGCGCGGGAGCTGTCCAGACGGAAGAACTGCTCGAAGATACGACCCAGCTTCTCCGGAGGGATGGTCCGGCCCGCGTTGGAGAAGGTGAGGACGATCTCACCCTCCCCCTGTCGGGCGGAGATGTCCACCGCCGTGCCTGGGAAGCTGTAATGATAGGCGTTGCGCAGCAGGTTGTCGAACACCCGGGAGAGCTTGTCCGGGTCACAGGTATACTCCAGCCGGTCGGGCAGAGCCAGACGGCAGGTCAGCCCTTTTTCCGCGAACTGGGGCGCGAACTCGCTGGCCACCTGCCGGAGCATCAGGGCCAGGTCCACCGGCTGCTTCTCCAGCTCCAGGTGGGAGAGGTTAAAGCGGGTGATGTCGAAGAACTCGTTGACCAGGTCCTCCAGCCGCTCGGCCTTGTCCAGGGCGATGCTGGTGTACCGCGCGCGCAGCTCCTGGGAGATCTGGGGCTCGTCCCGGAGCAGGGTGAGATAGCCGATCACGCTGGTCAGGGGCGTTTTCAGGTCATGGGCCAGGTAGACGATGAGGTCGTTTTTCCGCTGCTCCGCCTCCCGGGCCGCCCGGGCGGAGCGCAGGGCCTGCTCCCGGGCCAGGTTGAGCTGGCCCGCCGTCTCCTCCATGCCGGAGGGCAGGGCGATGGGCTCCTCCGTGGGGGCGGCCAGCCGGGCGGCGGCCCGGGTGAGGGCGTCCAGCTGCCGGATGGGCCGGGCCAGGAAGAAATAGCTGATGGCCGCCCAGCCCGCCAAGACGACGGCGGCACCTACAAAGACGATATAGTCCCGGACCCAGAGGAGGAACCAGTATAGGGGGTCGTTTACATACCAGGTGATGCTGGTGCAGATGATGAAGCAGATCAGGGCGAAAGCGATGACGATGGCCACCCAGGCCAGCAGGGCCAGCAGATAGACGCCCCAGGTCCGCAGGACCTTGGAGCGCACCTGGGGCTCAGTGGGAGCCCGGCGGGCGGGACGCTTATTTCTCTCACTCAATGGTGTACCCCACCCCCCAAACAGTCTTGATGAACCTGGGCTTCCGGCTGGGCTCGTGCATCTTCTCCCGCAGCCGGGCGATGTGGGTCATGACGGTGTTGTTGCCGTCCAGGTACCGCTCCCCCCACACCGCCTCGAACAGCTCCTCGCTGGACACCACACAGCCCCGGTGCTCACACAGATACCACAGGATGGAGAACTCCAGGGGAGTGAGGGACAGCTCCTCCCCGAACAGCACGCACTTATGGTTGGCCCTGGAGATCTGCAGCCCCCGGAAGTCGTGCTCCTGGACCTCCGCCGGGGCGGAGACGGGTTGGTTGTACCGGGTGGAACGGCGCAGCTGGGTCTTGACCCGGGCCACCAGCTCCAGGGGGTTGAAGGGCTTGGTGATGTAGTCGTCCGCCCCCAGGGTCAGGCCCATGATCTTGTCCATGTCCTCCACCCGGGCGGTGAGCATGATGATGGGGAACAGGTGGTGCTGCCGGATGGTCTGGCACAGGGTGAAGCCGTCCATGTCGGGCAGCATCACGTCCAGGATGGCCAGGTCCAGGTGCTCCCGCTCCACGCAGGCCAGGGCGTCGGCGGCAGAGTGAAATTTGTGGACAGCAAAGCCCTCGTTTTTCAGATAGACCTCCACCAGGTCTGCGATGGCGGTCTCGTCGTCCACCACGAGGATGCTGGGGCTTGCCATGGAAAACTCCCTCCTGTGATCAGGTCAGCAAAGTACTTTACATATCCGGCTCAGGCCGGTCCTGCCGCAGCTCGGGGCGGCGAAGGCTCTCCGGTTCCTCCCGGCTGAGCAGCAGCCGGTAGTCCAGGGCGTAAAAAGAGAACAGCAGGTGGCAGAACACATCCGGGTCGCTCAGGTCCAGATGGGTCAGCTCGTTGATGCGGGCGATGCGGTAGTTCATGGTGTTGCGGTGGATGTAAAGGGCCGCGGCCGACTCGCTGATGGAGCGGTCGTGGGTCAGGTACACCCGCAGGGATTCCAGAAGGTCGGTCTCGTGGGCGTGGTCATAGTCCCGCAGCAGGGCCACCGCCGAGTGGCAGAACTGGAACAGATCCTCCTGAGGGGCGGCCAGCTCCAGGGCGTGATAGATGGCGTAGTTGTCGTAGAAGTGGACAGACCGTTCCGGGTGGAGCCTCCGGCCCAGCTCGGCGGCCTGCCGGGCCTGGCGGTCGAAGTCGGAGATGGTGTCCAGCCGGAGCAGGGGACGGCTCACCCCGGCCACCAGCCCTTCCCGGACCAGCAGCTCCTCCAGGGCCTGGCAGAAGGAGAGATCCATCTGGAGGGACTCTTCCACCGGGCAGAGCATCTTCAGCTGATCCACATACAAAAAGGACTTGCTGGCGGGGTAGACGGAGGAGAACAGCTCCAACAGGCGGAGAGAGCCGCTGTGGTCAGGTTCCAGGTCCTGGTCCCGGCCCTGGATGGATACGATCTGTACCTTTCCCTTGGCCAGCAGGTCCCAGCCGAAGAACTTCAGCCGGTCATGGATGAACTGCTGGTCGGTGAGGTGGCCCTCCAGCAGGTCGTAGACAAAATAGTCCAGCATATTGTCGGGCAGGCTGGCCCGGCCCTGGTCCTTCTGCAGCTCCAGGACGATGAGATTGCCCACGAAGTCAAAAAATTCGATATCCTGCTCGTCCGGCGTCCCAAAGTAAAGGGGAGAGTCCAGATAGCCCAGGATATGGTCCCCCACAGACAGGGTCTTGCGCAGCATGGGCACGGCGGCGCTGTCCGGGCTTTCCAGCACCGGACGCTGGGTGTCCAGGGAATGGCGGTAGGCTTCGTTGATCCCTCCGTAGGTGATGGCGCCCAGAGGGATGCCCCGTGTGTTGACGATCTCCAGCCAGCGGGGGTCCTGGATGTCCGGCTCGTCAGTGATGGCGACGACGGAGTAGCTGCCATTGGACAAGATGATGGGGTTGCCATAGGTGGGGCGGGCCAGGTCCAGCAGGGCCTGGGGGTCCCGGGTCCTCATGAGCTCATTGAGCAGGCGCACGGTGGGCGCTTGTGTTTTGGGCATGGTTGCCCCTCCTTCCTCCGAAGCGGGCGGCCCCCTGGACAAGAGATCATACCCTGGCCAGGGCCTGCTCCACGTCGGCGATCAGATCTTCTGGGTCTTCCAGACCCACGGACAGGCGGATCAGGTCGGGGGAAACTCCGGCGGCGGCCAGCTCCTCGTCGTTCATCTGCCGGTGGGTGGCGGAGGCGGGGTGGAGCACGCAGGTCTTGGCGTCGGCCACATGGGTGGCGATGGAGCACAGCTCCAGCCCGGCCATGAACCGCTCCGCCGCGGCCCGGCCCCCCTTCACGCCGAATGACACCACGCCGCTGGCCCCGCGGGGCAGGTACTTTTGGGCCAGGTCATAGTACTTGTCCCCGGGCAGGCCGGGATAGCGCACCCAAGCCACCTTGGGGTGGCGCTGGAGATACTGGGCCATGGCCAGTCCGCTTTCACTGTGGCGGGACATGCGCAGGGGCAGGGTCTCCATCCCCATGCCCAGCAGCCACGCGTTCATGGGGGCGGGGGTGGAGCCGAAGTCCCGCATGAGCTGGGCGGTGGCCTTGGTGATGTAGGCGCCCCCCTGGCCGAACTTCTTGGTGTAGGTGATGCCGTGATAGCTCTCGTCCGGGGTGGTCAGGCCGGGGTATTTGTCGGCGTGGGCCTCCCAGTCGAAGCTGCCCGAGTCCACGATGGCGCCCCCCACGGCGGCGGCGTGGCCGTCCAGGTACTTGGTGGTGGAGTGGATGACGATATCCGCCCCCCACTCGAAGGGGCGGCAGCCCCAGGGGGTGGCGAAGGTGTTGTCCACGATGAGGGGCACACCGTGGCTGTGGGCGGCCCTGGCGAACTTCTCGATGTCCAGCACCGTCAGGGCCGGGTTGGCGATGGTCTCGCC
>JAHZFC010000178.1 GCA_019421525.1 Clostridiales bacterium | reverse complement strand
CATGATCGCCGGCGCTGACGGCATCGGCTCTGTGGCCGCCACCGGCGTCATGTTCATCTTCTCCATCCTGTTCTTCGGCATCCTCACCGATGCCGGCACCTTCCGGCCCATCATCGGCGGCATCACCAAGCTGGTGGGGACCAACCCCATCCTCATCACCATCGGCACCGCCATCCTGGCCATGATCGTCCATCTGGACGGCTCCGGCGCGGTGACCTTCCTGATCTGCGTGCCGCCCCTGGTGCCCCTGTATGACGCGGTGGGCATGAAGCGCACCACCCTGGCCACCACCGTGGCCCTGGCCGCCGGCACCATGAACATCCTGCCCTGGGGCGGTCCCACTCTGCGTGCTTCCAATGCCCTGGGCGTGGACGTGGTCTCTGAGCTGTTCATGCCGGTGCTGCCCGCGGTGCTGGTGGGCCTGGTTGCCGTGCTGGGCTTTGCTGCCCTGCTGGGCGCCCGGGAAAAGGTCCGCATCGGCACTGTCGCCCTGGCCGGCATGGAGTACAAGGCCGCTGAGCTGACCGAGGAGGAGAAAGCCCTGGCCCGTCCCAAGCTGTTCTGGGTGAACATCATCCTCATCATCGTGGCCATCGTCACCCTGCTGTTCTCCGGCTATGCCCCCGCCGTGGTGTTCATGCTGGCCTATGTGGTGGCCACCGTCATCAACTACCCCAAGGTCGCCGACACCAAGGCCCGGGTGGATGCCCATGCCAAGAGCGCCATCATGATGTGCTCCGTGCTGTTCGCCGCCGGTGCCTTCTGCGGCATCATGTCCGGCACCGGCATGATCACCGAGATGGCCAACGCCCTGGTGTCCATCATCCCCGACTCCCTGGGCGAGTTCTTCCCCGCCATCGTGGGCGTGATCGGTATGCCCGCCTCCCTGCTGTTCGACCCCGACTCCTTCTACTACGGCGTGCTGCCCGTGCTGGCTGAGACCGCCGAGGGCTTCGGCGTGGCCGGTGTCAACGTGGGCCGGGCCGCCATCCTGGGCCAGATGACCGTGGGCTTCCCCATCTCCCCCCTGACTCCCTCCACCTTCCTGCTGGTGGGCCTGGCCGGCGTGGACCTGGGCGAGCACCAGAAAAAGACCATCCCTCTGGCCTTTGCCGTGTCCATCATCATGCTGGTCATCGCCATCATCACCGGCGGCATCCGGATCTGATCTGTTCCACCTGACTGACAATTTGGAAAGGAAGTTATGCCATGAAAACCATCCGCATCGGCAGCGGCGCGGGCTATGCCGGTGACCGCCTGGAGCCCTCTCTGGAGCTCATCGAGAAGGGCGATCTGGACTATATCAGCTACGAGTGCCTGGCCGAGCGCACCATCGCCATCGGCCAGCAGGCCAAGCTGAAGGACCCCACCAAGGGCTATAACGGCCTGCTGGAGCACCGCATGGAAAAGGCCCTGCCCCTGTGCTGGGAGCACAAGGTGAAGCTCATCACCAACATGGGCTCCGCCAATCCCCAGGCCGCCGCCCAGAAGTGCGTGGAGATCGCCCGCAAGCACGGCCTGACCGGCATGAAGATCGCCTGCGTCACCGGGGACGACCTGCTGCCCGTCATCGACAAGTATATGGACACCGAGGTGTGGGAGACCCACGAGCCCCTGTCCAAGCTGCCCGGCGAGATCGTCTCCGCCAACGCCTACATGGGGGTAGAGGGCATCCTGAAGGCCCTGGAGCAGGGGGCGGACGTGGTCATCACCGGCCGGGTGGCCGACCCCGCCATCTTCATGGCCCCCGCCATCCACGAGTTCGGCTGGTCCCTGGAGGACTGGGACAAGCTGGCCAAGGGCACCATGATGGGCCACCTGCTGGAGTGCGGCGGCCAGGTCACCGGCGGCTACTTCGCCGAGCCGGGCAAGAAGGACGTGCCCGGCGTGGGCCACCTGGGCTTCCCCATCGTGGAGATCGCCGAGGACGGCTCCTTCTTCGTCACCAAAGTGCCCGAGGCGGGCGGCATGGTCACCAAGGCCACCTGCTCGGAGCAGATCGTCTATGAGATCCACGACCCGGAGAACTACCTGACCCCCGACGTGGTGGCCAACTTCAAGAACGTGAAGTTCATCGAGGTGGAAAAGGACAAGGTCCAGGTGGAGGGCGCCACCGGCAAGCCCAAGACCGACACCTTCAAGTGTTCCATCGGCTATAAGGACTGCTACATCGGCGACGGCGAGATCAGCTACGGCGGCCCCGGCTGCCTGGAGCGTGCCAAGCTGGCTCTGGACATCCTGAAGGAGCGGCTGGAGCTGGTGGCTCCCGGACAGTTCGACGAGATGAAGTACGACCTCATCGGCTGCAACAGCCTGTACTGGAACCCCGGCTACCAGTATAACGAGCCCAGCGAGGTCCGGGTCCGGGTGGCTGGCCGGGCCAAGACCAAGGCTGTCGCCGACCTGGTGGCCAATGAGGTGGAGGCCCTGTACACCAACGGCCCCGCCGGCGGCTGCGGCGCGGTGAAGCGCACCCGGGAGATCGTCTCTGTGGCCTCCATCCTGGTGGACCGCAACGACGTGAAGCCGGAAGTGGAAGTCTTTGCAGTCTGATAAGGAGGGAAGAAAGCCATGAAACTCTGGGAAATCGCCCACTCCCGCACCGGAGACAAGGGCAACATCTCCAACGTGTCCCTGATCGCTTACGATCCCAAGGATTTTGAGCTGCTCAAGGAAAAGGTGACCGCGGAAAAAGTGAAGGCCCACTTCGCGGGTATGGTCAAGGGGGATGTGGTGCGCTATGAGCTGCCCAACATCCAGGCCCTCAACTTCGTCATGTACGACGCCCTGGGCGGCGGCGTCACCCGCTCCCTGTCCGTGGATATGCACGGCAAGGGCCTGAGCTCCTACCTGCTGGATATGGAGATCTGATGCTCTGCGGTCCCTGGTGAGACCGAAGGCATGAAGCTATCAAGCTCCCTCCGTGGGATGCGGCAGCGTCTGCTGCCCTCTCACGGGGGGAGCTTTCCTGTCATCCTCCCCACCGGCTGGCTGTATGATCTGTTCAAGGTCTGTGTCAGCAAGGTGATGGATGGCTCCACAGATTTTCTACGGCGTCTCAGCGGGTCCCGGAGCGCGAACAAGAGGATGCGGGGCGATGTAACAGAGCGCCGATCACCTGCCGGAGCTTCTGGATGGATCAAAGCTCACCAAGCGGCAGCAGGCCCGGGACTTGATGCCCCCCGGACAGGGAGGCGGCCTTGTCGCAGATCGATCCGCAAGGGTCGGAAAGATCGAGCTAGCACGACGATGCCCGCTTTGTCAAAATATCCAAACGATATGGGGAGGAACAGGGCAAAAACGCCGGAAGAGCTCCGAAGCCGGCATTATCTCAGAAACGAGAAAGGGCGCAGCATCAAGCTACGCCTCCGCACAGATCGCTATGTATTTTTCGTCTAAAAATACGGAGCATCATCAGCAGACCGTTTCAGATCCTTTCATGATACTCCGCATGGAAGAGACGGTTAAAACCGATATTTTCCCAAGGGTAGACAAAACCGCCGCGAAGCGGCGCCCCCAAACCGAAACCCAGCGCAACGGGTCCGGCTTGGAGGCGAGGAGCAGCAGAATGAGCGAAGACGAGCTTTGTCATGAACTGAAAAAGCTCGTCGCAAGCAATATGACGCTTGCGACGAGCTGGTCGGAGTGGCGGGATTCGAACCCGCGGCCTCATGGACCCGAACCATGCGCGATACCAAGCTTCGCCACACCCCGAAATACCTTATTTCATTATAGGGACCTTCCTCTGCATTGTCAAGGCAGGACCTCAGAAAAAAAGAATGAGCAAGCCGCACAGCCTGCTCATTCTTTTTGGAGGCGCCACCCAGATTTGAACTGGGGCATCAGGATTTTGCAGACCCTTGCCTTACCACTTGGCTATGGCGCCGATTCCAAATCCAGTCTATGCTGAACATTCCTTCAAAAGAAGCACGTGACCGCACTTTTTTCAAAATGGAGCGAGTGACGAGGCTCGAACTCGCTACCTCCACCTTGGCAAGGTGGCGCT
>JAHZFC010000177.1 GCA_019421525.1 Clostridiales bacterium | reverse complement strand
TGGGGCCCCCAGCCGAGTGGCCTAGGTCCTTAGCGTCCTTTCCCCCGGACCCCCAGTTTTTACGGTGGAGCAGGATAGGAGAGTGCGTCTTTCACCGTCCGGCGCTGAGGTAATGGGGATACCCCCTACCCCCTGCGCCATTGCCATTGATACCTGCTAAGGCAGAGGCTACCAGCGGCCCACGGTAGAGCGCCTGGTGCTGACACCTGCTGAGAGCAGGCGTGTCCCGTGGGCCCGGCGCACTCCTACGATTGCCAGGAGAGCGGCAGCGAAAACCGGGGGCAGGGAGTGTCGGTTTACCCCAGCGCCGGAAATAGACGTATGCACATCTTATCCTGGGCCCCCGTAAAAACGGGGGTCCTTAGGGGGCAAATCATAAGGGCGCGTCCTTCGCCCGCCTGATTTGCGCCCCTAAGCGCGTTTTTGGTGACTTTTTGCGCGAACAAAAAGTCACCCGCCGGAGGCCATGGAATGGCCTCGATGGGTGGCAAGGGTGATACCCTTGCGCTGTGGCTGCCAAAAGAAATGGGGTCGGAAAAAGCGTTCCCCAAGGGCGAAGCCCTTGGCTTCTATCCCCCTCAGTCCGCCTGGCGGCGGACAGCTCCCCCGCCAGGGGGGAGCCAAGCCCCTCATCCGCCCCGCTTCTGCGGGGCACCTTCCCCCAGCGGGGGAAGGTTTCGCCCGTCAGGCGAAGCCTGACCAGGCCGGGGGCCCGGCAGGGCCCCCGAAACAGGGCGCCCGGGCACCTCTTTTTGTCCATCCGCATAGCCTGTGGTGTGAAAAACCCAGTCAGGAGGTCCTTTTATGCTGAATGTGCAATATTTTCTCGGGGCCAACGCCCCTGGCGGATTCTACTCCCTGTACCATGAGCTCCTGCCCACCGACCAGGCCAAGGCCATCTATATCTTGAAAGGGGGCGCGGGCTGCGGCAAATCCTCCCTCATGCGCCGGGTGGCGCGCCACGCCGAAGCTGCCGGCCTGGACACGGTGTCCATCCTCTGCTCCGGCGACCCGGGCTCTCTGGACGCCCTCATCCTGCCTCAGCGGGGCGTGGCCCTGGTGGACGGCACCGCCCCCCATGTGGTGGAGCCCCACTACCCGGGCGTGGTGGAGAGCTATGTGGACCTGGGCAGCTGCTATGACCGGGCGGGGCTGGCCCCGCTGCGGGGGGAGATCATCGCCACCACAGACCGCTACCAAAGCCGCTATAAGCGGGTCTACCGCTGCCTGGAGGCGGCAGGCCAGCTGCGCCGGGACAACCGGGAGCTGCTCCTCACCGACACGCTCTCCGCCCGGATAGCCAAGCGGGCCGCAGGGATCGTCAGCCGGGAGGTGAAAAGGAGCGGCGCCCAGCCCGGCCAGATCTCCCAGCGGTTCCTGTCCGCCGTCACCCATCAGGGCCATGTCTGGCTGTGGGACACTGTCTCCGCCCAGGCCAGGCGGATCTATGAGCTCAGTGACAGCTACGGCTTTGCCCACGAGCTGCTCTCCCCGATCCTCACCGCCGCCTCCGCCGCCGGATGGGACGTCACCGCCTGCCCCGACCCCATGGCCCCTGACCGGCTGGCTCACCTCATCATCCCCGGCCTGTCCCTGGCCTTCGTCTCCACCACCCCCGACCAGCCCTGGCCCCAGCGGCCCTATCGCCGCCTCCGGCTGGACGCCATGGCGGACAAGGAGCTCTACAGGGCCAGCCGGCCCCGCATCCGCTTCACCCGGAAGGTACACACCGCCCTGGAGGAGGAGGCGGTGGCGGGCCTCAGTCAGGCCAAGGCCGACCATGCCGAGCTGGAGGCGCTCTACAACCCCCATGTGGACTTTGAGCGGGCATACGCCATCGCCGACCAGCTGGCCCAGGAGATCCTGAGCCCCTCCGCCTCCTGACCTCTCATCGCGGCGCTCTTGTCCCTGTCAGCGTCACAGCCAGTCCTCCACCACATCCCGCAGCCCTGTCGGGGTCACGGTGTTCCGGGTAAGCAGCTCCATCAGCTCATCGATGCGTGGGATGCTGGTGGTCACATGGGACACCACCGCCGACGGTCCTGCGGGTTCCTGGGCGATCTTCACCCCATAGCTCTCACAGCTGAACGGCCCTACATCCATTTCATCGATGAGGATGGAATAGCGATACCGGACGGCATCACCTTCCTCTCCCTCCACCTGCTTGGTGCACACTACAAGTTCGCGCATCATGGTTTCCTCTCTCCTTTGCTGAAATGGTCTCTGGAAAAAGTATGCCGGGAGACGGAAATTTTTTCAAGCAAAACAAATCGCGCGATCCGACAGATTTCGACATTCCCACAAGATATTGCGTTTCTTTTTTTATCTTTGGCACCAACAATTGAAACTCTCGGTATGCGGCCGCCGATTTTCTGCATTTTGCACAAATTCTCTTCCCTTTCAAACAAGATCGCCCCTTCGCACAGATGTACGAAGGGGCGATCCCATATCATGTTCTGATAACTTTTATGCCTTGGAAGCCTTATACTTGGCGATGGCCTCGGTGAGCATGGGGCCCACCTTGAACAGGTCGCCGGTGATGCCGTAGGTGGCCACGTCGAAGATGGGGGCGGAGCCGTTCTTGTTCACGGCGATGATGCACTCGGAGTCCTGCATGCCCGCCAGGTGCTGGATGGCGCCGGAGATGCCCAGGGCCACATAGATCTTGGCGTGGACGGTCTTGC
The DNA here is from genome assembly GCA_019421525.1 of Clostridiales bacterium. Classification (GTDB taxonomy): domain Bacteria; phylum Bacillota; class Clostridia; order Oscillospirales; family Oscillospiraceae; genus Enterenecus. The sequence continues at coordinate 1,350 of JAHZFC010000177.1, read as the reverse complement.
CGGTCTGGCCCACCTGGTGGTCGGCGGCGATGAGGCCGGCGTCCACCACCGCGCGGGAGGCGCCTACCACGCCGCCCAGCACGTTGGCCAGCTCCTCGGCGATCTCGATGCCCCGCTTGGGGTCGGAGCTGATGCCGCGGCCCACGGACACCACCACGTCGGCGCCCACCAGATCCACCAGCTTCTTGGCGGACTTCTTGATCTCCACCACGTCCACATGGATGTCGGAGGCGTCCAGCTTCACGTCCACCCGCTCCAGCACGGTCTTGGCGGCCGTCTCCTCGTTATAGGGGGCGGTCTGCATCACGCCGGGGCGCACGGTGGACATCTGGGGCCGGTAAGAGGGGCACACGATGGTGGCCATCAGGTGGCCGCCAAAGGCGGGACGGGTCATCTTCAGGTTCTTGGTGTCCTCGAACTTGGTGTTGTCCACGTCGATGGTGGAGGTGGTCTTGAGGAACGCCTTGTACTTCTCCACATCCACGTCCAGGTGGGTGCAGTCGGCGGTCAGGCCGGTATGCAGCCGGGCTGCCACACGGGGACCCAGGTCACGGCCGATGTTGGTGGCGCCGATGAGGAACACCTCGGGCTTCTTGTCCTCCACCAGGTCGCAGATGACCTTGGTGTAGCCGTCGGTGGTGTAGTCCTTCAGCAGGGGGTGCTCGCAGATGTACACCCGGTCCGCGCCGTAGCCGCCCAGGGCCTTGGCGTAGGTCTCGTTGATGTTGTCGCCCAGCAGCACGCCGCACAGCTCCACGCCCAGGTCGTCGGCCAGCTTGCGGCCCTCGCTGAGCAACTGGTAGCCGGTGCCCAGGATGACGCCGTCCCGCTGCTCGCAGAATACCCACACGCCCTTGAAGGCGGCGGTGTCTTTACTGTTAAAAGCCATATCCATACGCTCCTTTCCCTCAGATGATGTGCTTCTCGCCCAGGATGGACACCAGCTTCTCGCAGGTGGCCTTGTCGGCCCCCTCCAGCATGGTGCCCGCGCCCTTCACCGGGGGGGAGAAGGACTTGTACACCTGGGTGGGAGAGCCCTTCAGGCCCACGGTCTCCAGCTGGATGGTGGGGTCGTCGGACAGGGCGTTGAAGTCCCACACGGTGTAGGGCTTGGAATAGCACTCCATCACGCCGCTCACGCTCATGTAGCGGGGGGTGTTCAGCTCCTTGATACAGGTGAGCAGGCAGGGGGTCTTGACCTTGATGGTCATGTAGCCGTCCTCCAGCTCCCGGCGGACGGTGAGCTGACCGTCCTGATAGTCGATGGCGGTGACGTAGGTGACCTGGGGGATATCCAGCTTCTCGGCGATCTGGGGGCCCACCTGGGCGGTGTCGCCGTCGATGGCCTGC
>JAHZFC010000176.1 GCA_019421525.1 Clostridiales bacterium | reverse complement strand
GCTGCTTCTGCCCCTGGCTCAGGTTGCCCCCGTCCTCGGTGACCACGCTGTCGTACCCCCCGGGCAGGCGGAGGATGAAGCTGTGGGCGTGGGCCAGCTTGGCCGCAGCCACGATCTCCTCGTCGGTGGCGTCCGGCTTGCCGTAGGCGATGTTCTCCCGGATGGTGCCCGTCTTGAGCCAGGTGTCCTGGAGCACCATGCCGTAGGCGCCCCGGAGGCTCTTCCGGGTCAGGGTGCGGATGTCCCGCCCGCTGACGGAGATGGAGCCCCCCGCCACGTCGTAAAAGCGCATGAGCAGGTTGATAAGGGTGGTCTTGCCGCAGCCGGTGGGGCCCACGATGGCCACATGCTGGCCCGGCCGGACGGAGATGTTCAGGTCAGAGATCAGCGGCCGGTCCGCCTCATACTGGAAGTCCACATGGGCCAGCTCCACCGCGCCGGTGACCTCCTGGGCGGGCAGGGCGCAGGCGTCCGGCCCGTCGGGGGTCTCCTCCGCCTCGTCCAGCAGCTCAAAGAGCCTTCCTGCGCAGGTCAGGGCGTTCTGCAGCTCGGTCACCACGCCGGAGATCTCGTTGAAGGGCTTGGTGTACTGGTTGGCGTAGCCCAAAAAGCTGGACAGCTGGCCCACGGTGATGCCCCCCTGGACGGCGAACAGTGCCCCCACCAGGGCCACCCCGGCGTACACCATGGAGTTGACGAACCGGGTGACCGGGTTGGTCAGGCTGCTGTAGAACACGGCCTTCAGGCTGGCGGCCTGGAGGCGGCCGTTGATCTCGTCGAACTGGTCCAGGCAGTTGTCCTCCTGCCGGAAGGCCTGGACTACCTTCTCCCCCTCGATCATCTCGTTGATCAGGGCGGTCTGCTCCCCCCGGACCTCGCTCTGCCGCCGGAAGTGCTTCTCGCTCTTGTGGGCGATGAAGGCGGCGGTCAAAATGCTCAGGGGGGTGATGACCACCACCACCAAGGTGATGGGGACGTTGATGTACAGCATGAAGCCCAGGGTGCCCACGATGGTGAGCACCCCGCTGAACAGCTGGGTGAAGCCCATGAGCAGCCCGTCGGAGAACACGTCCACATCGGCGATCACCCGGCTGACCAGGTCGCCGGTGGGGTGGGCGTCCAGATACCGCAGGGGGAGCACCTGGATCTTCCGGATGGCCATGTCCCGCAGGTCCCGGCTGACGCAGAAGGCCATGCGGTTGTTGCACTCGTTCATCCCCCACTGGGCCAGGGCGGTGACCGCGATGGAGATGGCGATGACCGCCAGGATCTGGATCAGGGCGGCAAAGTCCACCCGGCCCGCGCCCAGCATCACGTCGATGGCATCGCCGGTGAGGATGGGGACCAGCAGCTGGGTGCCCACGCTGGCCGCGGCCAGCACCAGGCTCAGCACCAGAAAGACCCAGTAGGGGCCGATGCACCGCAGCACCCGCTTCAGCACCTGTTTGGTGGCGGTCCTTCCGCCTGTACCGGACTTCTTCATGCCCCTTCGCCCCCCTTCTTGAACTGGCTGTCGTAGATCTCCCGGTACACCGGGCAGGTGTCCAGCAGCTCCCGGTGGGTGCCCAGGCCCACCTGCCGCCCGTCGTCCAGCACCAGGATCTGGTCGGCGTGCTGGATGCTGGACGTCCGCTGGCTGACGATCACCACCGTCATATCCCCCGGCAGGGCCCGCAGGGCACGCCGCAGGGCCGCGTCGGTGGCAAAGTCCAGGGCGCTGGCGCTGTCGTCCAAAATAAGGATGCGGGGATGGGCCACCAGCGCCCGGGCGATGGACAGCCGCTGGCGCTGCCCGCCGGACAGGCTCCGTCCCCCCTGCTCCACCGGCTCATCCAGGCCCAGGGGCTTGCCCCGGACGAAGTCGGCGGCCTGGGCGGTCTCCAGGGCGGCCCACAGCTCCTCCTCCGTGGCCTGGCCGTTGCCCCACAGCAGGTTGGAGCGGATGGTGCCGGCAAAGAGCTGGGCCCGCTGCATCACCACCCCCACCATGCCCCGCACCTGTTCCCTGGGGTAGTCCCCGATGGGCCGGCCGAACAGGCGCACCTGGCCGGCTGTGGCGTCGTAGAACCGGGGGATGAGGCTGACCACGCTGGACTTGCCGCTGCCGGTGCCGCCGATGATGCCGAAGGTCTGCCCCTTGCCCAGGGTGAAATGGATGTCGTGCAGGCTCTCTCCGTCCGCCCCGGCGTAGGTCAGCCCCACATGGGAGAAGGCCACCGCCTCCTCCCCCTGGGCGGAGACCGTCTCCGCCGGGAACTGCATCTGGGGCCTCGTCTCCAGCACCGCCCTGACCCGGCCGGCGCAGGCCAGGGCCTTGGTGGTCAGCACGATGGTGTTGGCCAGCTTCACCAGCTCCACCAGGATCTGGCTCATATAGTTGACCAGGGCGTACACGTCGCCGTTGAGCAGCACGCCCCCCTCCACCTGCCCGGCACCCACATAGAGCACCGCCACGATGCCCAGGTTGACCACCGCATAGGTCAGGGGGTTCATCAGGGCGGACAGGCGGCCCACCTTCAGCTGCATCCTGGTCAGCCGCTGGTTGGCCTGGCGGAAATGCTCCTCCTCCGCCTGCTCCTGGCCGAAGGCCCGCACCACCCGCACCCCGGTCAGGTTCTCCCGGGTCAGGCGGAGCACACTGTCCAGCTGGTCCTGGTTCTTCCGGTACATAGGGTTGGTCAGCCGCATGAGGCCGAACACGATCAGGCTGAGGATGGGCACGGTCACCACAAAGACCAGAGCCGCCTTCCAGTCGATGGTGAAGGCCAGCACCACGCTGCCGAACACGATGAAGGGGGAGCGCATGAACAGCCGCAGGAACATGTTCAGACCGTTCTGCACCTGGTTGATGTCACTGGTCAGCCGGGTGATGAGGGTGCTGCCCCCCAGCACGTCCACCTGGGAGAAGTCCAGGGTCTGGATGTGGCGGAACAGGTCATGGCGCATGGCGGTGGCGTAGCCGATGGCCGCCTGGGCCGCGAACCACTGGGCCGTGATGGAGCAGGCCAGCCCCACCACCCCCAGCAGTACCAGCAGGCCGCAGCAGCGCAGGATAAAGCCCGTGTCCCCCTGGTTGATGCCCACGTTGATGATCTCCGCCACCACCAGGGGGACCAGCAGGTCGAACAGGGCCTCCAGCAGCTTGAACAACGGCGCCAGGATGCTCTGCCGCCAGAACCCATCCAGGTACCGGAGCAGGCCGCGCCCCTTTTTTGCCTTCATGCGCAACACCTCACAAGTTTCTTGCTTTTTATTATACCATCCCTCTTGATAAATGCAATTCATTGAATTAGAATATTCATTATATAAAAAAGATATAAGGTGATACCATGGACTTGAAACAGATCCGCTATTTCATCGAGGTGGTGGAGCAGGGCAGCATCAACATGGCCGCCCACAGGCTGGGCATGACCCAGCCCCCGGTGAGCAAGCAGATGCAGCTGCTGGAGCAGGAGCTGGGCTGTGAGCTGTTCCGGCGCAGCAGCCGTCCCCTGGAGCTGACGCCGGAGGGAAAGGTGTTCTATGAGCGGGGCTCCGCCCTGCTGGCCATGGCCCAGGGGGTGGTGCAGGCGGTGGCCGACTGCCGGAACACCCAGGGGGGCACGCTGCACCTGGGACTGGTGAGCAGCGTCAGCGAGATGGCGGTCCAGCGGTGGATCGCCCCCTTCGGGCAGCAGCACCCCGGCGTGGACTTCGCCCTGTATGAGGACAACACCTATGCCCTGCTGGAGCAGCTGCGCCGCCGGGCCTTCGACCTGGCATTGGTGCGCACTCCCTTCTCCTCCCGCGGGCTGCTCACCCAGATGCTCCCCTCCCAGCCCATGCTGGCCATCTGGCACCCGGACCACTGGGCGCTGACGCCGGAGGGGGGCAGGCTGTCCCTGGCCCAGCTGGCCGAGTGCCCCCTGGTGCTCTACCGCCGGTGGGAGCCCATCATCCAGTCCGCCTTCGACCGGCACGGGCTGCAGCCCCGGTCCATCGCCCGGGACGACAGCGCCCGGACCTGCCTGGCCCTGGCCCGGGCTGGCCTCGGGGTGGCCATGGAGCCGGACACCATGCGCCAGCCCGCCCTGGAGGCCGGGCTGACCGCCGCGGAGATCGACGAGCC
>JAHZFC010000175.1 GCA_019421525.1 Clostridiales bacterium | reverse complement strand
CCATCCAATATGAGAGCGGTCACACCATCACAGTCCCCTACCAAGAGAATCCACACCAGATTGCCACCATTTTGCCGGGACACGGCGGCGTCCGCCGCATCCGCTACGCACCAGAAAATGAGGCGGAACTGGCCCGTATTATTATGGAGGAACACCGCTGGCAGACTGGGAAAGTAAAAAAGCCCACGGCAAAGCGCCGCCCCCATCCGGGGCGATAACAATTCTCCCCACCGCGCACAGCGCCGCCCATGGCGGCGCTGTCTTAGCAAGTATGTCATTTGGTAGCACAAATGACCCTTGTTAGGGGGCATGGCCCCCTAATACCCCACGAAATCGCGTCTCACGGTGAGACGTGAAACAGCGGCGGCCACCCGGCCGCCTCATCCCGAAATAAATCCCACCGTGAGACACAAAATCTGCTTGAACTGGAGGAATGAAATGCAGGAAGATTTTTCCCCCTGGGGGCAAATCCAGTATAGTGAGACCCTGATCCCCGGCATGGAGCTTGTCACCACAGCCAGACATGGCGGTATTCAGGTCACGCGGGAGGCGGCGATGCTCCTATCCCCGGCGGCCAGAAGATGCGGTTTCCGGGAGGGCGGCTATCTATGGTTCGAGGAGGACTGCCAGGAACCCGTTGTCCTCCGGGAACTGATGGACAAGAAACTGTGGAGCCCGCCCAGCCATGTCAAAGACCCGGACGCATTTGAACGGGATATTGACCGCAATATCCAGCAGTACAATCCCGCCTACTGGCAGGCGCGGGAACGGGCACGGTCCAGGCCACCCAGGAAACCCGCCCGTTCTGGGCCGGGCCGGTAGTTCGCCATGCGGAGACGAAACCGCCATGTCAGCGTGTGGATGAACGAGCAGGAATACCAACACCTGAAAGCCCAGGCGAAGAAAGCCGGCCTGGGGATTGACCCCTTTATCCGCAATCTGGTGGCCGGCATCCAGCTCCGCCCCCGGCCGCCCGACGAGGTGGCCGCCCTGGTGCGGGAGCTCCACGCCATCGGCAACAACGCCAATCAAATCGCGTACTGGGCCAACGCCCAAAAGAGCGCCGCCGAGCCGGAGCTGCGGCGGGCGGCAGCCCTGGTCTATGAGGCGGCCCGTCTGGTCAAGGAGCAGTTCTAAATGGCCTACGACAAGATCATCCCCCTGCGCGCCCGCCTGGATCACTGTCTGGACTATGTGCTCAATGAGGAAAAGAGCAGTCTGTCCTATGCCCTTACCTATGCAGAAAACCCGGAAAAATCCCGCCAGCTCGTCACCGGCGTCAACTGCCAGGCCCGCACCGCATTTCAGGAAATGCAGGCCACCAAGCGCCGCTGGGACAAAAAAGGCGGCATCCTGGGCTACCACATCATCCACTCCTACGCCCCCGGCGAGGTGACGCCGGAGCAGGCTCACGTCGCCGGGGTGGAGTTTGCCCGCCGCCTGCTGGGAGACCGCTATGAGGCCGTGGTGTCCACCCACCTGGACCGGGAGCACTATCACTGTCACATCGTATTCAACTCCGTCTCCTTTATGGACGGGAAGAAGTACCGGAGCGACTTTGAGAGCTACTTCGGCCAGGTGCGGGGCACCTCCAACGCCGTGAGCCGGGACTATGGCCTGTCCATCATCCACCCCCAGGGCCAGGGCAAGCACTATGCTCAATGGGACGCGGAGAGCCGGGGCGGGGCCACCGTCACCGGCCTGATCCGCCAAGACATAGACGCCGCTATCCAAGAGGGCTTTACCTTTGACACCTTCCTGGCCGCCCTTCGGCGGCAGGGATATGCGGTGAAGTATGGGGCCGACGTGAAACACACCGCCGTCCGCCCACCGGGGGCCCAGCGGTTTTTCCGCCTGGACAGCCTGGGGGACGGCTATACCGAGGCGGACGTCCGGGCCCGGCTGACCGCCATCCGCCGGGGCGAGGCCCCGGAACAGCCCAATGCGGTGCAGAGGCCCATACCCAGGAGACAACGGCGATACACCGTTCAGGGCGGACGTCTCCCGGAGCGCCGCCCACAAAAATTACACGGTTTCCGGGCCCTCTATGTGTCCTACCTATATCTTCTAGGTGTCCGCCGCCCCAGGGGGAAACGGCAATACCCCTTTCCCATCCGGGCGGAAGTGACCAAGCTCCACCGCTACCAGCGGCAGATGAAACTATTGCAGACCTACCGCATCGACACAGAGCAGCAGCTCGCCATGCTGGAATCGGCGTTTCAGGCCGAAATCGACGCCCTGACCGAGCAGAGGAAGGCGCTCTATCAGCAAAAGCGGGCGGGGGAAGATGTGACAAGCGAGATCGAGAGTATCAATCAGGAATTGCGGCGGCTCCGGGGCCAGCTGAAAACCTGCGGCCAGATCGCGGCGGATATTCCCCGCATCCGGGCCCAGGCGGAAACCTGCCACGCCCAGGCCCGCCGGGAAAAGGAGGATCGGGAAAAGAACCTTGCTGCAAATCGTGAAAGCCGACCTGACCGGCATTTTGGCCCTGTTCGCTGACTACCGCCCCCAGCTTGACCCGGACAGCCTGACGCTGGATATTCGGAAACTGGAGCGGCAGGAGGACAAGGACTATTTATTCCTGTCCCGCCGGGAAAAGAGCTATCTGTTCCCTGTGGAGGACGTCTATCTGGCGGAGAGCTACGCTAACCTCTGCTGGACGGCCTACCTGGGCTTTCCCGGCCCCCATGTGGACGCGCTGTATCTCCATGTCTCCCGCGCCGTCCACGGGCATCCCTTTGGGAGCGTTACCGTGCTGGACTACGCCGCCTCCGCCCAGGACGCGGAGCGGTTTGCCGCCCGCACCCGGCGGGAGGCCGTTCCCTATGTGCGCCGGGTGGTCAGGCACTACCGCACCCATGTTCAAATTGGCAGTACATTGGATTTTATCAAAATTTTGCGTGAAAGCAGGTGATGAATGATGGATGTCAGTGCGGAGACCGCTGATCTGGTGGTCAAGGAGAGCCTTCAGGCAACGGAGAGCGCCGCCAAGCTGCTGGGGAGCGGCGTCAAGAATGTGGCCGCCCTCCTCCTTGCCATTGCCAAGGACAATTATAAGGTGGTGGGCAAGACCAACTCCAAACGCCTGGCTCGTGACCCCGCCCCGGCGGAGGTCATCCGCATCAAAAAGGAGGATATGGGGCAATTCCAAAAACTAGCAAAGGAGTTCGGCGTGCTGTTCTTTTTCGCCCAGAAAAAGGGAAATAAAAGCGGGTATGTCAATGTGGTGTCCACCCAGAACTACGCCGCCCAGCTCAACGCCGTCATGGAGGCCATGGGCTATCCCATTCCCCAGCAGACCCAGGCCCAGGAGGAAGAAACACCAAAAAAAGTGAACACCCGCGTTCCACAAGAGAAGTCCTCGAAAGAGCGCGGGACTGGCTCGACTCCCTCGGAGACGGAGACTGCTGAACAAAAGCCCTCTGTCCGCAAGCGCCTGGAATATCTGAAATCCGTGTCGGAGCAGACACGCTCCGGGCCGGAGAAAATCAAGGAAAAAGCACGGTAAAAGGAGGAATTGATTTGAGTATCAGCGATCTAATTAAGAGCAAATCTGTCAGCGACCAAGCCCGCGTGGAATCTCTGCGGGCCGAGCGCGGCAACCTGTCCGACCTGCGGGCCGCGGCTCTGGAGGAAATCACCACCCGGCCGGAGCTGTACCAGAAGTTTCTGGACTTGCAGGCGGACAACATCTCATGCAGCGCCGGGAATGTGGCCCTAACCATGTTCCAGATGGACGGGGCCACCAAGATCGGCACTATCAGCTTTTGGCACGAGCAGGGGCGCTATGTCCGGGAGGAATCTATGAAAGACGGGGCCAAGGTATTTGTCCCCGCCCGGAACAGCCAGCGTAGGGGCTACCTCATGGGGGACTACTACGACGTCAGCCAGACCACCGGCAAACCGATGAAGGAGCCTGTACCTCTGGCGGAGAACACCGCCCGGATGGAATCGGCCCTGGGCGCCCTGATGAACTATTCCCCCGTACCCATCACCGAGGGGCAGGAGCTGGGCGCCCCCGCCCGCTATGATGAGCGGAATCTCTGTATCGCCATCGACCCCAGCTACGGGGAGGCGGAGGTGTTCTCTGCCCTGGCCACCGAGATCGGTTACGCCAGGGGCCACGACAAGGGCCGAAACATGGACTTTGATCGCCGGGACTACCAGCTGGAC
>JAHZFC010000174.1:2684-4218 GCA_019421525.1 Clostridiales bacterium | reverse complement strand
GGCAGGTCGATGGTAACGGTCACCTCCGCCGTGCCAGTGATGTTGGTCAGCTCCTCTGTCAATGCGATGGGGAAGGTAAGCACATCTCCGTCCGCTACCTCAGCCAGATCGATGGTGGCTACGGTGATAGAGCCCTGGGCCACGATCGCGTCCACAGCCTCCTGGCTGCCCGCCACAGTGATGCTGTCAACACTGAGCTCGTATCGGGCGTCAGCCGCATCCACGCCGCCGCCCGTGGTAAACTCCACCTCCAGCGGGAGCTCCGCCGTGGCAAGGATGGGGAACGTGGTATGGATCGTCTCTGTCTCGCATGTGACGTCCAGGTCAGTGAGCACATCTCCGCTGGCCCCGATGAGCTGATAGGTACGATCGTCACTGACGGTCTGCGTCAAGTTCTCCCCATCTACGGTCACAAGGACATAGGCCACCTGATTGACCAGGCTCTCCTGACCGCTGATGGTCAGGGTCTCTGGCGAGAACACGAAGTCATCCTCGCCTCCCGGCAGGTATCCTTCCGCCACGCTCCCGGTAAAACGGCCCCGTATCTCCACCTCACGCTCCCGGTACACGGCGATCTCAAAGGAGACCGTGTTTCCATTGCTGCCGCTGACGATCTCCACCTCATCCCGGGAGACCCCGCTGGGAAGCACCACATCATAGGCCACATTGGTGTATGTGGTGGCGGAATCATAGCCGGACACATCCACCACCAGCTGGACTGTTTTATCGGTCAGCTGGACCAGCACCCGGGGGGTGGCTCTCACGGTGAGGTTGGCGGTCTGCTCATCATCCACGACCATAAGGCCCTTGGCCTCCAAAGTCTCTGTTCCCGTAAAGGTCACAGGGATATTATATATGGTGTTTGCCTGCACATTGCCGTCGATGGACATGACATAAAACCATAAGACGACAGTGATGACCACCGCCAGAAAGGCATAGAGTATTTTACTGTCGAGGATCTTCTTTCCCATTCGTCTTATCTCCTCTGCGCCGGCGGAACACGCTGGTGATGCGCTCTGCGGCGGTGGGCTTCTTTTCCTCCAGATCCGGCGCCAACTCATTCCTCAACAGGCGGCGGAGGGTGTCCGGCGACAGGTGCCGCTTGAGCATGCCGCTGATGGCCACCGAGATGGACCCTGTCTCTTCGGAGACGATGGCCACCACTGCGTCGGAGTTCTCACTGATGCCGATGCCCGCTCTGTGGCGCATGCCCAGGTCCCGGCTCAGGTTCACATTGCCGGACAGGGGCAGCATACAGCCCGCGCCCACGATCCGCCCATTTCGCACGATCACCGCCCCGTCATGGAGCGGCGCCTTGTTCCAAAACAGGTTTTTCAACAGCTCCGCCGATACTGCCGCATCCAGCGGCGTGCCGGATTTGATGACGTCGTCCAGTACCGTCTTTCGCTCAAAGACCATCAGAGCCCCCACCTTGTCCTTGGACATAGAGGTGTAGGCTTTCACTGTCTCCTCGATGGCGGCCGGTACGTCTGCAGCGGCCGTTTCTGACACGAACAGCTCCTTGACCTTTCCG
>JAHZFC010000174.1:0-2674 GCA_019421525.1 Clostridiales bacterium | reverse complement strand
CAGGATCCGGCGGATCTCTGGCTGGAAAATGATGACCAGGGAAATAAGGCCCAGATCCACAGCATTGCGGAGAAGGAAGTTCACCATCCGCAGCTGGAGGGTGCTGGCCACCACAAGGGCAAGGATGATGATCAAGATCGCCTTGGCCACCTGCCCGGACCGGCTCCGGCGGATGAACAGCAGGATACGGTAGACGACATAAGCCACGATACAAATATCAAGGATATCCCGAATGCCGATGAGCCTGACCGTTTCCAGGGCATTATTCATCCATTGTATCACCGTGTCGATCATAACCGCACTCCCGTACCAAGACCGGCGTATTCCTGATCTACACGCCGGCCCAGCTTCTATTTGATTGGTATATTATATCGTAACGCCCTGGAAAAGGCAAGGACAGGGCGTAGAAATTCATAGTTTTTTTATTTCTGGGCGACATCAGCGATGTCATACGCCAAAAGGAGAGAGGATCAGCATATGCTGTCCTCTCTCCTTTCGTCATTCGCCTTCTCGACCCTGCTGGTAGCCTTCCAAGGTTTTCGAACAATGGCCGTGACAGTACCTCAACTCAGTCGAACCGGATGGTCCCAAAGTCCTGCCTGCGGTGGAAGTCAGGCGTCTTTGCCGTCATAGGGCTCCAACTGAGGTAGTGGGGCCTCAGGGTCCTGTCCCCACACTTATAAAAATTGCAGGCGCTCTGGCCCTCCAGACGGAGATCCGGGAAGTAGCGGCGGATAAATTCTCCCGGCACCCGATACTGGATGCCCCAGCCCCGCTCAGTCCGGAAAGGCTCCGGCCGGAACAGTTCCTCCGGCTTTTTGACGATCTGGCGCACCCGTGTGGGCCGCGGCCCGCCAAATCCCAGGTTCAGCGCCCCCAATGGGTTGAATTCAAAATTGAAGTACCGCTCATCCCCGCAGTCCGGAGCAAAGAAAAACTCCAGGCAGCTGTCGTCACACACCTGGTCCAAAAGTCCTGTGAGGGTAGCCCGCACCGGGCTCTCCTCCGCCTCCATACGCACGTACAGGTCCTCTCCGTCATGGCACAGCTGGGCCCAGGCCCGCACAGGGGCAGGCTCCAGCCAGCCGGTGTCCTTCAGCTCCACCCGGTCCACACTGTCCCAGTCAGGGACGTCCATCCGCTTGACCAAATACTCCATGACAACCCCTCTCCCATTCTAGATCGATAGGACATCCTATCACCGGCCCCGGCGGCCCGGCATGAACCGGGCAGAGGCCTTCTCCTCTTCCAGCTCCGGCTCCAAATGGCGGAAGGTCACGATCCCCGCCGCCAAAAGGCATCCAAAAGATGGTACACTGCCCTGGAGCCACACCACACATCCCAGCCCGAAGCACACGAAGGTGACGATGGAGCGCCATCGGTTGGGCTCCACCCGGACCACCAGAGAAAAGAACAGATAGCTGGCCACCAGCAGCCCCAACGGGATCCACATGGGCAGCAGGCCCAGGGTCACACCAAAGCTCACTGTGATGGCCTTTCCGCCCCGGAACCTCCGGAACACAGAAAAGGCATGGCCCGCCACCGGGGCGGCCACCACCAGCGCAAATGCCCAATGGGTCATGTCCAGGGTGTGGCAGGCCCAGAACACCGGCAGAGCCCCCTTCAGAAGGTCACAGCACAGGGCCAGCGCGCCGATGGGCTTGCCCGCCTTGGCCATGCAGTTGTAAACGCCTGGATTGCCATCCGGCGTGTCCTGGGTCACGTCGATCTCCTTCCACCACAAAGGCAGACAGTAGGAAAAGAGGATGCTCCCTGACAGGTAACCCAGCAGGATAAACAACAGGTGATTCAAACGGACTTCTCCTCTCTCAGCTGAGCTTCCAGCAGCTCCACCACCCGTCCGGCGGCGCCTGCTGCCACCTGGCTGCGCTGGGCCAGCGTCATCCTCCGGCAGCGCTCCGGGTCGCTCAGCAGCCGCCAGCCCTTGACCGCCTGGGCTAGCACGCCCCGGGCGGACACGCTCATGCCATGTTGGGTGAACAGCTGACGATTCCTCGTCTCACACCCCGGGATGGGATCCATGTGGACCATGGGCACCCCCATGACCGCCCCCTCTGTGGAGGTGATGCCCCCCGGCTTGGTGTACAGCAGGTCGCAGGCCTCCATATACCGTGCCACCTGGTCGGTGTATCCGATCGCCCGGACCCGGCTGCTGTGCCCAAACTTTTTCCGGATATTCTCCAGCAGCTTCTCATTGGACCCACATACCACCGCCAGATGCACCCGCTCCGGGGTCAGGTAGAGCAGGCAGCGGGTGAGCTGGCTGATGTGCCCCGCTCCCATGCTCCCGCCCATGATGAGCACCCACTGGCAGTCTTCCTCCAGGTCCAGCATCCGCCGGCAAGCCTGGCGCCCCATCCGGCGCTGGAACCCCTCAGACACCGGGATGCCCAGCGGCACCAGCTTTTCCCGGGGAAACCCTCGCCGGACGAACTCATCCATGCACAGCTGGCTGGGGATGAGAGTCAAGTCACAGTCCTCTTCTTCAAAAAATGGGATGCAGGTGTAGTCGGTGGCCACCGCCAGGGTGATGGGCAGGGACATCCCCCTGCGCTTCATCTCGGTCAGCGCCAGCGCCGGAAAGATGTGGGGCGCGATGACAGCGTCGCAGGGGTGCTCGTCGAGATACCGGCTCCGCTCCGGGATGACCTGG
>JAHZFC010000173.1 GCA_019421525.1 Clostridiales bacterium | reverse complement strand
TCATTGACGGCGTCATGGTCCGGGACAAGCTGGTGAAGATGTACGGCCGGGAGTTCCCCTGCCTGGACGGCGGCTTTGCCGAGAACGAGCCGGTGGACGTGGTCATCCGGCCCGAGGACATCGACATCGTCCCCGTGGACCAGGGCCAGCTGGTGGGCACGGTCACCTCCGTCACCTTCAAGGGGATGCAGTACGACATCATCGTGGACTTCCGGGGCTTCAAGTGGCTGATCCAGACCACGGACCACTCCCCCGTGGGCGCCCGGATCGGCGTGAAGATCGACCCGGACGGGTTCCACATCATGAAGAAGAGCCAGTACTCCGGCATGTTCGGCGACTACAGCTCCTACAGCGACGAGTATGACGAGCTCTCCGACGCGGAGGCTCTGGACGAGGACGAGGGCGCTGAGGAGGAGCGCCGGGAGGAAGGCTATGCGGAATAAGTGGATCGCCGCCCCCTATGTGGGCTGGATGGCCTTTTTCGTGGTAGCCCCTCTGATCGTGGTGCTGATATACGCCTTCACCCGGGAGTCTGCCGACGGCAGCTGGTTCATCACCCTGGATAATTTTGAGGGAATGATGGGCTATGCTTCGGTGTTCGGCCGCTCCTTCCTGCTGGCCGGCATCGCCACGCTGGTGTGTATCCTGCTGGGGTATCCCATGGCCTATTTCCTGGCCCGGGAGCGGGGCCGTCTGCGGAGCATGGCCACCCTGCTGATCATGCTGCCCATGTGGATGAACTTCCTGCTGCGGACCTATTCCTGGGTGTTCCTGCTGGAGCGCAACGGATTTTTCAACACCTTCCTGGCCTCCATCGGCCTGCCGAAGCTGGACATCATCAACACCTCCGGCGCGGTGGTGCTGGGCATGGTGTACAATTTCCTGCCCTTCATGGTGCTGCCCATCTTCTCGGTCATTGTGAAGATCGACTCTCGGGTCATCGAGGCGGCCCAGGACCTGGGTGCCAACAGCGTGCAGGTGTTCCGGCGGGTGGTCTTCCCGCTGTCTCTGCCGGGTGTTCTCTCCGGCGTGACCATGGTGCTGATCCCCTCGGTGTCCACCTTCGTCATCTCCCGCCTGCTGGGCGGCGGCAAGAGCCTGCTGCTGGGCGATCTCATTGAGATGCAGTTCCTGGGGGCCGCCTACAACCCCCATCTGGGCTCTGCCATCTCCCTGGTGATGATGGTCATCGTTCTGGTCTGCATGGGGGTCATGAACCGCTTCGGCGAGGGTGAAGAGGAGGCGGTGCTGCTGTGAAAAAGAACGGTGTGCTTTCCCGCCTGTTTCTGGCGCTGGTCTTTCTCTTTCTCTATGCGCCTATTTTCGTGCTGATCGTCTTTTCCTTCAACGACTCCAAGTCCAACGCGGTCTGGGGCGGCTTCACCCTGGACTGGTATGCCGAGCTGCTGACCACCCGGACCGTGCTGGAGGCGCTGCAGCCCCCCCTTCTGGTCTCTGTGCTGGCGACGCTCATCGCCACAGTGGTGGGCACTGCGGCGGCCATCGGCTTTTCCAGCATGAAGCGCCGGGCCCGGGGGCTGTATATGGCTGTGAACAACATCCCCCTGACCAACGCGGACATCATCACAGGCGTATCCATGATGCTGCTGTTCGTATTTGCCGGACAGGCGCTGGCGGATTTCTCCGGCTGGCTGAACAACCAGGAGTGGGCCGTCAATGCCAATCTGTGGTTCGATTTCAGCTTCAATCTGGGCTTTCTCACCTTGCTGATCGCCCATATCACCTTTGACATCCCCTATGTGATCGTGGCCGTGCTGCCCAAGATCCGGCAGCTGGATCCCAACCTGGCGGAAGCGGCCCTGGACCTGGGCGCCACCCGGTGGACCGCTTTCCGCAAGGTGGTGCTGCCGGAGCTGATGCCCGGCATCGTCAACGGCCTTCTGATCGCCTTTACCATGAGCATCGATGACTTCGTCATCAGCTATTTCACTGCCGGCAGCCAGGTGTCCACGCTCTCCATGGTGGTATACTCCATGGTGCGCCGCCGGGTGAGCCCGGAGATCAATGCCCTGTCCACGCTGATGTTTGCAGCGGTGCTGATCCTGCTGGTGGTCATCAACCTGCGGCAGTCCCGGCAGGACGCCCGCCGCGGACGGCGGGCCCTCCGGCCCTGAATCCCTTCCGGTCACACGGGCTTCGGCCCTGGTGATAGAGTTTCCAAATCTGAAAGGAGAACGAGAAAGAAATTGAAAAAGACTCTGGCACTCATGTTGAGCCTGGCCATGGCGGCCAGCCTCCTGTCCGGCTGCGTCAGCTCCCGCGGGGAGTCCGACAGCGCGGACAGCAGCTCCGACGGGACCCAGCAGACCTCCGGCGGAGTGGTGAATGTCTACAACTGGGGTGAGTACATCGACATGTCCGTATTGGAGGACTTCGAGGCGGCCACCGGCATCCATGTCAACTACCAGATGTACGACAGCAATGAGACCATGTACGGCAAGATCGCCGGCGGCGGCGCGGATTACGATGTGGTGATCCCCTCCGACTATATGATCGCCCGGATGATCGAGGAGGACATGCTGGAGCCTCTGAACTTTGACAATATCCCCAACTTTGCGGATATCGACCCCGAACTGAAGAACCCCGAGTACGACCCGGAGAACCTGTACTCCGTGCCCTACATGTGGGGCCTGATGGGCGTCATCTACAACAAGACCATGGTGGATGAGGCGGATCTGGGCAGTTGGGATCTGATGTGGAACGAAAAGTACGTCGACGACATCGTGATGATCGACAACTCCCGGGACGCCATCGGCATCGCCCTCAAGCGGCTTGGCTACTCCTACAACACCACGGACACCGCCCAGATCACGGAGGCCGTCGACACACTGGTGCAGCAGAAGCCCATTCTCCAGGGCTATGCCATGGATGAGATCTTCGGCAAGATGGAGGGCGCCAACGCCGCCATCGGCACCTATTACTACGGCGATTACCTGACCATGCTGGAGAACAACCCCGATCTGGGCTTTTATATCCCCGAGGAGGGCACCAACATCTATGTGGACGCCATGTGCATCCTGAAGGACGCCCCCAACAAGGAGAACGCCGAGGCCTTCATCAACTACATGTGCTCCACCGAGGCGGGCCTGAAGAACTGTGAGGAGATCTGGTATTCCACTCCCCTGCTGAGCGTGCGGGAGGAACTGGATCCCGAAGTGGCCAACGATCCTCTGGCCTACCCGGATTCCTCCATTATGGCCCAGTGCGAGAGCTACGCCGGTCTGCCCCAGAATATTCTGGACCTGTACGACAGCGAGTGGACCCGGCTGAAGTCCGCCAACTGACCAGGCCGTGAGGCATTGACCCAAGGGGTCCGCCGGGCTTCCGGCGGACCCTTTCACTTGAACAAGGAGGCAGCTATGATCATCATTGGAACCAAATGTCAGCTGGAGGCCACCGTCACCCAGGAGCTGACCGCCGCCCATGTGGGCTCCGGCGCCCTGCCGGTGTTCGGCACCCCCTACATGTCTGCCCTGATGGAGAACGCCGCGATGACCTGCCTCCAGAGCTTTCTGGAGGAGGGCCAGGGCAGCGTGGGAACGCATCTGGATATCTCTCACGACGCTCCCACTCCCGTCGGCATGAAGGTGTGGGCAGAGGCGGAGATCACCGGCGTGTCGGAAAACGGCAAGATGGTGGACTTCGCGGTGAAGGCCTGGGATGAGGCCGGGCCCATCGGCAGCGGCACCCATACGCGGGCTATCATCAAGAATGAAAAGTTTTTAGCCAAATGCAATGGCAAGCTGGAGAAGAAGTGATCCTTTTCCCAGGAATCACATGAGGGAGGACCCGGAATGGGTCCTCCCTCTTCGTTTCTATGGCAGTGCCATGGGGGAAATCTATGGGCCGCCGTTCGGCGGCCACGAGGCGTCTGCTCCCGCAGGGGGGTGTCCAGCGGGGATGCACCCCAACGCGTCTCTGCGGGAGCAGGGATCAAAACAGCGTCAGCTGGCTGGTCTCCGCCATGCCGGCGAAGGCACCCAGCGCCTTCAGCTGCTCGATGTGGGTCTTGGACAGCTTGTTGCAGCACATGGCGAATTCCTCGATGGAGACGAACTGCTTCCCCTTCCGCTTCTCCACCGTGTCGATGGCCGCCGCCTCGCCCAGGCCGTGGACGGTGGTGAAGGGCGGCAGCAGGCCATTCTCCGTCACCTTGAACTTGGTGGCGTCGGACTCGTAGATGCTGATGGTGTCGAAGTGGAAGCCCCGCAGGTAGAACTCGTAGCACACCTCCAGGGTGGTCAGCAGGTTCTGCTCCACCGCCGTGGCGTCCTTGT
>JAHZFC010000017.1:10303-21948 GCA_019421525.1 Clostridiales bacterium | reverse complement strand
TTTCCTATCGTTTCTTTTCGCGCATACAAAAGAAATGGTTTTTGGTAAATACGTCCCAAGGGCGCAGCCTTTGGACAAACGGCTCATGGACGCAGTCCTTGAAGCGGGTCGAGGGCGCCAGCCCTTGGACGGAGAGGGCCCGCCGGAGGCGGGGATGGATCGGGAAATGCCCCGGAAGGGGATTCCAAATAGAGCCAACATGAGAAAGGAGCAAAACAGATGGAGCTTTCGTTTGCAGGGATCGGGCAGGTGGCGTGCACCTTCCAGACCGAGGCACAGGAGGAAGAGGATACGGTAAAGCTGGCCATCGGGCATGTGGTGGCCCTCACCGCAGCCAGCACTGTGGGCTTGGGCACGGCCGGGGCGGCCCCCTGTGGGGTGATCCTGGCCCTGGAGAAGGACCAGACCGCCACGGTACAGGTGGACGGCTTTGCAAAGGTGGCCTACAGCGGCTCTGCCGCCCCCACGGTGGGCTGGGGCAGCCTGGGGGTAGACGGCAGCGGCGGCGTCCAGGTGGCCAGCACCGGCGGGCGCAGCATGCTGATCGTCCAGGTGGACACCGCCGCCAAGACCGCCGTCATCAAGCTGTAACAGGAAAGGAGCTGGGAGCATGGCATATCGTTTTGACAACATCAAGCTGGAAAAGGGCATGTACAACCACATGGGCCGGACCTTCAGCCAGGTGCTGGAGCAGCTGGACCCCTCGGAGGAGTACAGGGGGACGGCGCTGGAGGGGCTGGACGCCTTCCAGCGGCAGCTCAAGCGGTTCGACATCAAGGTGAAGGGCGCCGGGTCCGACATCGTGGACAAATTCTTCTCCACCAGCCAGTCCGCCGTCCTCTTCCCCGAGTACATCGCCCGGGCGGTGAAGGTGGGCATGGAGGAGGCCAACATCCTGCCCGACATCACCGCCACTGAGACCCGCATCGACGGGATGGACTACCGCTCCATCACTTCGGTGCCCGAGGACGAGAAGCAGCTCAAGCGGGTGGCCGAGGGGGCGGCCATCCCCAGCACCACCGTCAAGACCCAGGACAGTCTGGTGACACTCCACAAGCGGGGACGGATGCTGGTGGCATCCTATGAGGCCATCCGGTTCCAGAAGCTGGACCTGTTTTCCGTCACCCTGCGGCAGATCGGCGCCCAGATCGGCCGGATGCACCTGGAGGACGCCATCGATGTGATCGTGAACGGCGACGGAAACAACAACCCCGCCAAGTCCGTGACCACCGCGGCGGAGGACGCGCTGAGCTACAGCGATCTGCTGACCTTTTGGAACGGCTTCGAGCCCTACCAGCTCAACACCATCCTGGCAGGCAGCGACATGATGCTCAAGCTTTTGAGCCTCAGCCAGATGCAGGACGCCGCCGCAGGGCTCACCTTCCACGGCACCGGAAAGCTCATCACCCCCATGGGGGCCAAGGTGCTGCGCACCTCCGCCGTCCCTGAGGGCAAGCTCATCGGCCTGGACCGGAACTATGCCCTGGAGCTGGTCACCGCTGGGGACGTGAGCGTGGAGTACGATAAGCTCATCGACCGGCAGCTGGAGCGGGCTGCCATCACCACCATCTCCGGCTATGCCAAGATCTTCCCCGACGCCAGCCAGGTGCTGGCCCTCAAGTGATCCGGAGGAAAGACAGATAAGGGCGGAAGGGGAGAGACCATGAGAGCGTTTCGGAAAAAGCAAAAGCCGGACAGCGCCGCCCAGGTACAGCTCCGGCAGGGCGGACGGCACCCCTTCGGGGCCATGGACGGCTATGTGCCCCTGGGCCGGGGCGACCTGGCGGTGTACCGGGCCATCCGGGAGGCCGTGCCGGTGGTGGACGCGGCGGTGGCCAAGCTGGTGCGCCTGTGCGGCGGAGTGACGGTGCAGTGCCGGGACGGCGATGCCCAGGAGGGCCTGGAGCGGTTTTTGAAGCTGGTACCCACCGGGCGGGGCCAGCGGGGGATCCAGAGCTTTCTGGACTGCTATCTGGACTGTTTGCTCACCTGCGGCCGGGCGGTGGGTGAGATCGTGCCCAGCCAGGGCGGCGGCGACATCGCCGCCCTGCTGTGCGGCGATGTGGAGCGCCTGGAGATCCGGGAGGGGGACAGTCCGCTGGACGTCACCCTCTGCGTCCGGGACAGGGACGGCACCATCCGGGCCCTGCCCCGGCAGGAGCTGCTGCTGTTCACCACCTTCCAGCCGGAGGTGGGCCACCCCTATGGGGTGTCCCTGCTGCGGTCCATGCCCTTTTTGACCGAGGTGCTGCTGAAGATCTTCCAGGCCACCGGCCAAAACTGGGAGCGGGCGGGCAACGTGCGCTATGCCGTCATCTGCCGGGGAGAGGGAGAGGGCACGGCGGAGGAGCGGTGCCAGACGGTGGCCCGGGAGTGGTCGGCGGCCATGCAGGCCAGCCGGGACGGCGCGGTGCGGGACTTTGTGGCCTCCGGCGACGTGGACATCAAGGTCATCGGCGCGGACGGGCCTATTTTGGACAGCGAGACGCCGGTGCGGCAGATCCTGGAGCAGCTGGTGGCCCGGACAGGGGTGCCGCCCTTCCTGCTGGGGCTGAGCTGGTCGTCCACCGAGCGGATGAGCAGCCAGCAGGCGGACATCCTCACCAGCGAGCTCACCGCCATCCGGCGGACGCTGGAGCCGGTGGTGGAGCGGGTGTGCGAGCTGTGGCTGGAGCTGCACGGCTTTGACCGGCGCTGCCAGGTGGAGTGGGCGGACATCGACCTCCAGGACGAGGTGGACGAGGCCAAGGCCCTGCTCTACCGCAGCCAGGCCCAGGCGTTGGATACAACAGAAGGGGGAGCGGGATGAGGAACATCGTAAAGCAGGCGGACGTGCAGGGGCTGGGACAGGCCGGGCAGGAGGACCTGGAGCAGATCAACGCCCTGGCCCGGCGTGAGCTGACGGCGGATGAGGTGTATCTGTTTGCCGTGCGGCTGTGCGACAACGACATCGACCGGGACGGAGAACGGTTCGCCGTGGAGACCCTGGAGGAGCTGGGGGAGCTGTTCGTGGGGGTGTCCGGGGTGTTCGACCACCAGTGGTCCGCACGGGGACAGACCGCCCGGATCTACCGCACCGAGGTGGTGCATGAGGAGGGAACGGTGACCCAGGACGGACGGCCCTACTGCTATCTGAAGGGATACGCCTACATGATGCGCACAGAGGACAACGCCGGCCTCATCGCCGAGATCGACGGGGGCATCAAGCGGGAGGTCAGCGTGGGCTGCGCCGTGGAGCGGGTGGAGTGCTCCATCTGCGGCGAGGATATGAATGGCTCCCAGCGGTGCGGCCACCAGCGGGGCCAGGAGTATGACGGCCAGCTGTGCACCGGCATCTTACTGGGTGCCACCGATGCCTATGAGTGGTCTTTTGTGGCGGTGCCTGCCCAGAAGAAGGCTGGGGTCATCAAGCGGGCCAAGCTCCAGGAAAAGCTGGAGCGGGAGGCGGAGATCGGACGGACCTATCTGGAGCGGCTGCGGGGCGAGGTGGTCCGGCTGGCCTGTCTGGTCCAGCCGGAGGCGGACCGGGAGCTGATGGAGCGGGTGGTCCGGCGGCTGGACTGGGAGGAGCTGGACGGACTGAAGGGCATGTACCAGGTCCAGGCGGACAGACGGTTCGTCCCCCACAGCCAGCTGTGGCAGGGCGAGGACCGGCCGGAGGACCGCCGGGGCGACAGCGCCTTTTTGATCTAGGAGGACAGTCATGGAGGACAAGGTACTGGAGCTGGCGGAGAGCCTGTGCCAGGGCCAGGCGGATGAGACGCTGCTGGCGGCCCTGTGCCGGGAGGCATGCCGCCGGATCGACAGCAGGCTGAGAGCAGGCGTGACGGCGGCGGACTGCGCCGACGCCTACACCGTGGCGGCGGCCTGGCTGGCCCTGGCGGGCTGGTCGGTGGGACAGGGGACGGACGGCGTGAAAAAATTCGCCGCAGGCGACCTGAGCGTGGAGAAGGACGCAGGACAGACGGCGGCACAGCTGGAGGAGCGGGCCTGGGCGCTGCTGCAGCCCTATGTGAGACAGACCAATTTCGTATTCCGGGGGGTGCGGGGATGAGAGGTATCATCGGGACCCTGGCCGCCCAGTATGGCAGGCATCTGGTGTGCTACGACGAGAACGGCAGAGTCACCGGAGAGGGGGAGGCTTTTTTCCAGCCGCTGACGGAACAGCAGTGGCAGCGGTCCGCCGGGGCGCTGGGGGCCTGCCATACAGACCAGTTTCTATGCTTGGCCCCAGCCGAGCTGCCCTTGGGCGAGCCGGGGGACGGCGGCTGGGTGGAGTGCGGCGGCGAGCTCTACCAGCCCATCGCCGTCCACCCCATCCCCGTCGGGGAAGAGGTCAGCCACCTGTGGGCAGTGCTGGAGCGCCGGGCGGAGGACGCGTTATGAGCGGGGGGCTGGGCAAGTTCCGGGAGGACATCATCGCCCTGCTCCAGCAGGAGAAGATCCCGGCAATGGCCGCCTTTGAGCCGGAGGAGCGCAAGCGGCTGGAGGAGCCCACGGCGGTGGTGTCCCTGGCCAGGGTGACGTGTACGCCGGGGGGATTCCAAAACTACCTGGGCACCCGGACCGGGGCGGACGGCCAGAGCGAGGAGTGGTACGGCCGGGAGGCGGAGCTCACCGTGGCCCTGGACCTGTACGCCCCCCGGAACAGCGGGGAGAGCGCCTGCCGCCAGGCCATGGAGCGCGTGGCGGAGGTCCTGCTGAGCCAGGGTGCCGGCGGACTGGCTGTGGGCGAGCTGGAGAGCGGACAGGTGGAGTTTTTGGAGACACAGGGGCTGTACCGGATGCCGGTGACATGCCGCTGCCGGGGATGGCTGGCGGCGGCGGTCCGGGCGGACGGCGCATTTACAGATTTTGAGATAAGGGGGACATTGAGATGAGCGTGATCACCAATCATGAGCGGCCGGGGGTGTACTCCTCCTACGAGGCCTCCAGCATCACCTCGGCCAAGGCGGGGGGCAAGGCGGTGGCTGTGGTGGCCGCCATGGAGGACGCGGACGGCACCGAGTGCTACACCTGGTACAGCTACGCCCAGGCGGCGGCCGACTGCGGCCAGGGAGAGAAGGTGACCGAGCTGGCCCGGCTGGCCCTGAAAAACGGGGCGGGGCTGGTGTACGGCATCCCGGCGGGGACGGACTATGAGGACGCCTTCGTCACCCTGGAGGGGCTGGAGGATGTGGCGGTGGTGTGCTGCGACAGCACGGAGCTCACCGTCCAGCAGGCTCTGCGGGACAGCGTCAAGGCCAGCGCCCAGGCCAGGCGGGAGCGTATCGCCGTGGTATGCGGGGCAAAGGGGGAGACGGTGACCCAGCTGACCACCCGGGCCACCGGCCTCAACGACGAGCGGGTGGTGCTGGTGGCCCCGGGCTGCCTGGATGTGGACGGAGACCCGGTGGGGGGCGACCTGTGCGCCGCAGCGGTGGCCGGCCTTATCGCCGGGCAGAGCGACCCGGCGGTGCCTTTGGGGGGTGCGGTGCTCTCCGGGCTGACCGGCCTGGACCACAGCTATTCCGACAATGAGATCGACCAGCTGGTGCAGGGGGGCGTCACCGCCCTGGAGAGTTTGGCCGGGCAGATCAGCGTGGTGCGGGGAGTGACCACTCGGACCACCACCGGCGGGGCGTCGGACACCACCTGGCGGGAGCTGACCACGATCCTGGTGGTGGACGAGGTCATCCCAGGCATCCGGCAGGCCCTGCGGGCCAAATTTCCCCGGGCCAAGAACACCGCCCAGACCAGAGGGGCCATCCTGTCCCAGGTGATCGTGGAGCTGGAGGACAGGGTGGCGGCGGAGATCATCGACAGCTACGAGGACGTGACGGTGTCCGCCCTGGACAGCGACCCCACCGTGTGCCTGGTGGAGTTTGCCTTTACGGTGGCCCATGGGCTCAACCAGATCTGGCTGTCGGCGCACATCACAGTATAAGCGCCGAAAAAGACAAGGGTTTTTCCGGCGAAAGGATGCAGTCCGCTGTGCCGCACTCGCTTCGCTGGAACGCATGCGGACTGAGAGATGTGCTTCGCCACGCATATGTGGCGGCAAAACACAGATCACATATGATCTGCGGCGTGCGCGCCGCGGACTTCAGCAAGGCTTTTGAGAGGATATGGAGGGATCAAGGATGAGCACAAGTGTCGCGGGATTTCCCACCAGCAGCGACATCTATCTGGAGCTGGACGGTAAAAAGGTGGCGGTGGTACAGAGCTACTCCTGCAAGGCCACCCGGACGAGCACGGCGGTGGAGGCCTTCGGCGAGGACGAGCCGGTGGCTACCATCCAGGGGCCCCAGAGCCATGTGATCGAGCTGACGCGGCTGTATGTCACGGAGAGCGCGATCGCCGACGGACTGGACTTCTATGGGATGAAGGACTTCTCCCTGGTGATCTGTAAGCCGGACCGGCGGGTGATCTACTCCGGCTGCCACTGGAGCGCCATCCAGGAGAGCGCCGAGCTGGGCGCCATGGTGGCGGAGAAGCTGACGGTGATCGCGTCCAAGCGGGTGGAAGTGAGCGCCTGAGCATGAGGAGGGGATGAGGATGGACAGACTGCTGGACTTTTTGGCCGGGCCCAGAGAGATGCAGATCGAAGAGGGGGAGACCCTTCGTCTGCTGACCGCCATGGAGGTCCTGGAGGCCCGGCGGGAGGCGGAGGAGCTGGCCCAGGGGGACCGGGAGCGGGCGCTGTGCTCCAACGCCTGCCTGCTGGCCCGGGCGCTGGAGCGGGACGGCAAGCCGGTGTTCCCCTCCGGCCGGGCGGTGCTGGAGAGCCTGCGGGTGGAGGAGATCGCCCGGCTCAGCCAGGTGTGGGGGGAGTTCGACCGGCGGTACTGCCCATCCCCCCAGGACAGCGGGGATGAGGTACAGCAGCTAAAAAAAGGCTGGAGCACACGCCTTACGCGCGCCTTCAATGGCGTGTGCTCCGCGCTTTTGGGGCGCTGCCCACAGAGGCGCGGGCCCGGGAGATGACCGACCGGGACTACCTGTGGTGCGCCCTCAACCTGGTGCTGGACCGGGAGGAGGAGCTGGAGCAGATGTGCCCTGAGTGCCGGGCCGAGGCGGAGCGGGAGCACTGCCCGGTGTGCGGCCGGCCCACAGCGGGCACGGGGTGGAACCAGAGCTTTGACCTGGCCCGGTTCCAGGCCATGAAGGAGGGCGGAGGATGACCGATCAGCTGGAGCTGCTGCTGGAGCTGGTGACACAGGAGGAGGAAGAGGAGGCCCTGAGCTGGGAGCTGGGGCCTGCGGATCTGGGCCTGGCCGCCGGGAGAGGCCAGACCGGAGGGGGAGCGGAGGGGGAGCGCTCCCAAGACAGTGAGATCGAGGACGGCCGCCTGGAAGGGGAGGGCCTGCAGACCGCCTGGCTGGAGCGGATGTCAGCCGGGGACGCGGAGCCCGGGACAGACCAGGGCGAGACCCAGGGCGGGAGAGCGGATCTCCCGCCCTGGGACGGCGGCCGGAGTGGGCGAAGCCTGGGAACAGAGCGGGAGAACGCGGACGGCCTCACAGAGCGCCTGAGGCGGGGAGAGGGGACCGCCTCTGGCAGCGGGGTAGACTGGCTGGCGCTCCAGGCCGGGGGTCAGGTCCGGAGGGACAGCGGACCTGACCTAGACCTCAGGCGGCGGTGGACCACAGCGGACAGGGACAGGTCGGAGATGGGGGAGAAGGACCGGGACAGCGGACTCGGCGGCGCTGCACGGTCGGGCTGGGGAGAGCTGCCCCGGCTGGAGATGGCCGGGGTGGCGGAGACAGGGAGCGTGTGGAACGCCCTGGGCCTGTACCAGTCGGTGGTAAAGACGGAGCGGGCGGTGCGTACTGCCAGCGTCGCCCGGGGCACCACCACAGACCGCCAGATGACCGCCGGGGCACCCTCCCTGACCGTGGACGAGCTGGACCGGGCGGTGCGGCGGGACAGCAGGCGCTACGACGGCGCCATGGAGCTTTATTGAGAGGGGGAGCGGCGTGGATCTGTCGCCGATGACATTCAAGACCTTTGTGTGGCCTCACAACCCCAGGGTGTACACCATCACCTATGAGCGGAAGATGGCGGTGTACAAGGTCCCCTTTGGCCGGCACTTTTTGCAGAGCCTGGGTCAGACCCGGCGGGTGTTCAAGGGCGAGGGGGAGTTCGTGGGCGAGGGGGCCTACGACAAGTTCAAGGAGCTGGCCACTGTGTTCTACGAGGAGACGCCGGGGGTGCTGGTCCATCCTATTTGGGTGGCCACCACGGCGTGGTTCGTGGGGCTGGAGGTGGAGCAGGAGCCGCGCAGCGACTATGTGCGCTACTCCTTTGAGTTCTGGGAGGTGGACCCCAGCGTGTCCAGCCAGATGGAGCGGCAGGTGGCGGAGGACAGCGGCGGAGACAGCCAGAGCGGGACCATAGGCGGCGGGACCGCCGGGACCGGACAGGAGCAGTATCACACCGTGGTCCAGGGGGATACCCTGTGGGCGATCGCCAACACCTATGGAGTGAGCCTGGAGTCCCTGCTGGCGTGGAACAGCCAGATCAGGAACCCCAATCTGATCACGATCGGGCAGAAGGTGCAGGTGGGCTGATGGAGTGCTGTGTGACGACCGGAGAGGGGAGCACCATCCAGCTGCCCACAGTGACAGAGTGGACCTTCCGCTATGGGATGGGAACGCCCTGCGACAGCTTTGAGATCACCTGCCTGTGGGAGATGGGGCAGGAGCTGGCCCTGGAGGGAGCCTGCCGCTTTTATGCCCACCACGAGGGGGAGCGGGTGTTCACAGGCGTGGTGGACGAGTACGCCTGCGCGGCGGACAGCAGGGGCGGAAGGCTGGAGCTGTCCGGCCGGGGGATGGCGGCGCTGCTGCTGGACAACGAGGCCCTGCCGGTGGAGTACCAGCAGGCCACCTGGGCGGACATCGTGGCCGACCATGTATCCCCCTACGGCATCGAAACGGTGGGAGGCGGGGGGCTGGAGCCGGTGCGCGCCTTCCACGTCACCAGCGGGGTGAGCGAGTGGAGCGTGGTGGAGGAGTACCTGCGCTACTATAACGGCGTGACGCCCCGGTTCGACCGGATGGGACAGCTGCTGCTGGACCCGCCGGAGGATGGCCAGGCGCTGGTGGTGGACGACACGGTGGCGGTGTCCGCCCTGGAGTACCGGCATGACCGGTACGGGGTGCTCAGCCAGGTGGTGGTGCGCCAGAGGACGGCCGGGGTGAGCCAGACGGTGACGGACGAGGACTTTGCCGCCCAGGGCGGGCGGGCCTGCCGGGTGGTCTCCGTGCCCAACACCACAGGGACGGCGGCCATGCGGTATACGGCGCAGTACCAGCTCCGGGCATCCCAGAGCGGGCGCAGGCGGTGTACCCTCACGGCGGCGGGCGGCTTCTTCGTCCAGCCGGGCCAGCTGGTAAGGGTGGCCCGGGAGGGCTTCGGGGCCAACGGCACCTACCGGGCGGCCCAGGTCCAGGTGACGTGCAGCGGAGAGGGGCTGTACACCCGGATGGAGCTGGGGGAACAGGATGCGATCTGGTGAGAGGTGAAGGGATATGTGGCTGGGAAGATATCAGCGCAGGCCAAACCAGGAGGGCGAGGGCCAGGTGGGCAAGGTGACCATTGGCGGCGAGCAGGTGGCGGTGCTGCTGGACAGTGAGCGCCGGGGCCTGGAGGTCTATGCCCCGGGAGGCTACCGCTGGACGCCCCGGGTGGACCAGAAGGCGCTGGTCATCCAGGGGCGGGGGGAGATCCCCTGCGTAGTGGGGGTGCGCCAGGACCAGGCGGCCCCGGACCAGGTGACGGTGGAGAGCGAGGACAGCAGTCTGGCGCTGACATCGGAGGGAGCGGAGCTGACCGGTGAGCGGATCGACCTCATGGGCCAGGTCTATGTCAACGGGGAGAAGCTGGAGGAGCTGATCGCCCGGATCGTGGCCATGATGATGGGCTAGGGGGGATGGAGATGGAATTGCTGTTGGAAGGCCGGGACTATGTGCCCGACGGCCACGGCGGAGTGACCGGCCTGCGGGGGATGGAGGCCAAGCTGGCCCGGGTCCTGTTCCGCCTCACGGCCCGGCGGGGCGCCCTGCCCTTCCAGCCGGAGCTGGGCAGCCGGCTCTATCTGCTGAGGAGGGCCAAGCCCGTGCAGTGGGAGAGCCTGGCCCAGCAGTATGTGGCCGAGGCCCTGTCCGGAGAGCGGGAGCTGGCCGTCACCGGGGTGACGGTGCGGCAGTCAGGGGAGCGGCTGTGGGTGGACGTGAGCCTGAAAAGCGCCGACGGGCAGACGTGGACGGCGGCGGTGGATATATAGAAGGGGATGGAGCATGAGGACCATTGAGGAGATCTATCAGGGGCTGTGCGGCCAGTTCGCCCAGAGCACGGGGCTGACGGTTGCAGAGGGGGGCGACCTGTCAGCCCGGTTCTATGCGGTGGCGGCGGAGCTGTACAGCCTGTACGCCCAGGCGGAGTGGACGAGGGAACAGTGCTTTCCCCAGACGGCGGAGGGAGATCTGCTGGACCTCCACGGCCAGCTGCGGGGGGTGACCCGGCGGGAGGCGGACTATGCCCAGGGTATCATCCGGTTTTCTGTGGATGCGGCGCGGGACAACCCGGTGCCCATCGCCCAGGGGACGGTGTGCATGACCGCCGGGCAGCTGCGTTTCGTGACGGTGGAGGCGGGGACCATCGAAGCGGGGGCGCTGTACGCGGATGTGAAAGCCCAGGCGGTGGAGGCGGGCGCGGCGGGCAATGTGACGGCGGGGACCATCCTGATCATGGCGGTGGCGCCCACAGCGGTGTCCGCCTGCGTCAACCCGGAGGCCTTTGCCGGCGGCCGGGACCGGGAGGACGACGAGAGCCTGCGCGAGCGGATCCTGGAGACCTACGCCCGGCTGGCCAACGGAGCCAACGCCGCCTACTACAAGCAGACCGCCCTGTCCTTCCCCGATGTGGTGGCTGCCCATGTGGTCCCCCGGAGCCGGGGGGTGGGGACAGTGGACGTGGTGGTGGCCACCCAGGCGGGGGTGCCGGAGGATGACCTGCTGGAGGAGATCGGGGACCACATCCAGGACATGCGGGAGATCGCCGTGGATGTCCAGGTGCTGGCCCCCACCACGGTGACGGTCAATGTGGCCATCACGGTGGAGGCGGCAGAGGGGGTGGACGGCGAAGAGGCGGCAGACCAGGCGGAGGCGGCGGTCCAGGGGTGGTTCACCGGGGAGCGGCTGGGGCAGAGCGTGCGTCTGGCGGAGCTCACCGCCCTGGTGTTCACACTGCCGGAGGTGGCCAACTGCACCATCACCGCGCCGGCGGCGGATGTGGCGGTCACCGGCACCCAGCTGCCGGTGCTGGGGACGCTGACCGTCACACAGGCGCAGTAGGAGGCGGACCATGGGATATGAGACCTATTTGGTGGAGCTGCTCCAGCCCCTGGGGGTCTACGACCTGTCGGAGGGGAGGATCAACCGGGCGGAGCTGGCGGTGTACGGCGCACAGCTGGACCTGGGGGCGGACCACCTGGAGGACAGCGGCCGGGAGATGTGCCTGGCCACGGCGGAGGAGTTCGGCCTGGAGCGGGTGGAGGAGCTGCTGCCCTACCGCCCGGCCAGCGACACCCTGGAGCTGCGCAGGGCCGCTCTGGCCGCCCTGCTGCGCATCGGGGGGGACAGCTTTACCCTGGAGGCCAT
>JAHZFC010000017.1:0-10293 GCA_019421525.1 Clostridiales bacterium | reverse complement strand
CCGGCTGCGGCATCAATGCCAAAGCCAGAGAGACAGGCACGCCCAACTATGTGCAGGTGTATTTCCCCGACGTGCCGGGGGTGCCGGATCAGTTTGAGCGGCTCAGGACGATCATCGAGGAGATCCTGCCCTGCCATCTGGGCATCGAGTATGTGTTCTGGTACCTGACCTGGGCACAGCTGGAGGAGAGATTCTCCAGCTGGAGCGCCATCGAGGAGAAGGAGCTGGAGTGGGAAGAGCTCCAGACCTATGTGGAGTACAGATAGAAAAAAGTGGCCGGATGCACAGCATCCGGCCACTTTTTTCTATTAAGACAATTCGAACATGCCGTTATAGAGCTGGTAATACTCGCCCTTCTGGGCCAGCAGCTCCTCGTGGCTGCCCCGCTCCACGATGCGGCCGTGCTCCAGCACGATGATGGCGTCGGCATTGCGCACGGTGCTCAGCCGGTGGGCGATGACGAACACCGTCCGCCCCTCCATGAGCTGGTCCATGCCCTTTTCGATAAGGGACTCGGTACGGGTATCGATGGAGGAGGTGGCCTCGTCCAGGATGAGCACCGGCGGGTCGGCAACCGCCGCCCGGGCGATGGCCAGCAGCTGCCGTTGGCCCTGGCTCAGGTTGGCCCCGTCTCCGGTGACCATGGTGTCATACCCCTGGGGCAGACGGCGGATGAAGGAGTCGGCGTTGGCGATCGCTGCCGCCCGTTCGATCTCCTCCCGGGTGGCGTCCAGCTTGCCGAAGCGGATGTTGTCCGCCACCGTGCCGGTGAACAGGTGGGTGTCCTGGAGGACGATGCCCAGAGAACGGCGCAGGTCGTCCTTCTGGATGTGGCGCACGTCGATGCCGTCGTAGGTGATGCGCCCCCCCTGGACGTCATAGAAGCGGTTGATGAGGTTGGTGATGGTGGTCTTGCCCGCCCCGGTGGAGCCCACGAAGGCGATCTTCTGCCCGGGCTTGGCGTACAGGCTGATGTCCTGGAGGATGACCTGCCGGGGCTCATAGCCAAAGGTGACGTGGTCAAAGCGCACATCACCCCGGAGCGGGACCAGAGGGACATCCGGACGGGCGGTGTCCCGCCAGGCCCACCGGCCGGTCTTTTCCGCTGTGGGTGCGAGGGCGCCGTCTGGTGCCTGGCGGACGTTCACCAGCTCCACCGTGCCCTCGTCCACCTCCGGCTCCTCCTCCATGGCGGCGAAGATGCGCTCAGCGCCCGCCAGGGCGGCCAGCAGGAAGTTGCCCTGCTGGGTGAACTGGTTGATGGGCATGGCGGACTGACGGACAAAGACCAGGTAGCTGGCCAGGCTGCCCACATCGGACCAGCCCCAGATGACCATCAGGCCGCCCAGCACGGCGATGACGGCGTAGTTGATATAGGAGATGGACACCACCGCGGGGATCATGGTGGCGGCGTAGCTCTGGGCGCTGGTGCCCTCTTTGCGGAGCCGCTCATTGCGCGCTATAAAGCCCTCCAGATCGGCCTGCTCGTGGTTGAACACCTTGACCACCTTCTGCCCGGCCACCATCTCCTCGATGTAGCCGTCCAGGTCGCCCAGGCTGGCCTGCTGCCGGCGGAAGTAGTGCTTGCTGCGGCGGCTGCTGAACTGGATATAGAGCAACATGGCCCCGTAGCCGATCACCACCACCAGGGACAGCCGCCAGTTGAGC
The DNA here is from genome assembly GCA_019421525.1 of Clostridiales bacterium. Lineage (GTDB taxonomy): Bacteria > Bacillota > Clostridia > Oscillospirales > Oscillospiraceae > Enterenecus. Next base: position 8,625 of record JAHZFC010000017.1, on the reverse strand, counting down.
AAAAACAGCAGCAGCAGCGTCCCCACTACCTGGATAAAACTCTGGATGATCATGGCGAAGCTGTTGTTCAGCGCGTCGGCCACCGTGTCCACGTCGTTGGTGAACAGGCTCATCAGGTCGCCCTTGCGCTGCCGGTCAAAGAAGCGCAGGGGGAGCTTTTGCAGGTGGCCGTACAGGTCCCGGCGGATGTCGTAGAGCACCTTCTGGGCTGCACGGACCATGATCTGGGTGTAGCCCAGGGTGGACAGGGCCCCGGTGCCGTAGATGGCGGCGGTCACCGCCACGCCCAGGATCAGGCCCTTTAAGTCCCCCGGGCCGATGAAATCGTTGACGATGGGCCGGATCATATAGGTGCCCAGCAGGTTGGCTGTGGCGCTCACCGCAGCCAGCACCCCCACCAGGGCGATCATCACCTTGTGGCGGCCCAGATAGGCGAACAGCCGCTTGAGGGTGTGGCCCAGGTTCTCCGGGCGCTTGCCGTTAAAGGTCCTGGCCATGGTCCTGACCTCCTCTCTGCTGGGAATAGTAGATCTCCTGGTAGATGGGGTCCCGGGCCAGAAGGTCCTGGTGGGTGCCCACGGCGTGGACCCTGCCGTCGTCCAGTATGACGATCTGGTCGGCCTCCATCACCGAGGTCACCCGCTGGGCGATGATGAGCTTGGTCACGTCGGTAAGACTGGCCAGAGCGGCGCGGATCTTGGCCTCGGTGGCGGTGTCCACGGCGGAGGTGGAGTCGTCGAAGATCAGTACCTTGGGCTTTTTCAGCAGGGTGCGGGCGATACACAAACGCTGCTTCTGCCCGCCGGAGACATTCACGCCCCCCTGGCCCAGATCGGTGTCCAGCCCATCGGGCATCCGGGAGAGGAACTCGTCGGCGCAGGCCATGCGGCAGGCCTCCCACAGCTGCTCGTCCGTGGCGTCCGGGTCGCCCCACTTCAAATTGTCCCGGATGGTGCCGGAGAAGAGCACGTTCTTTTGCAGCACGATGCCCACCGCGTCCCGCAGGGAGGCCAGGCCGTACTCCCGCACGTCCCGTCCCCCCACCAGCACCTGGCCCTGAGTGGCGTCGTACAGCCGGGGGATGAGCTGGACCAGGGTGCTCTTGGCCGAGCCTGTGCCCCCGATGATCCCCACCGTCTGCCCGGCGGGGATGTGCAGGTCCACATGGGACAAAGCGTCCTTTTGGGCGTGGGCGCCGTAGCGGAAGGACACGTTCCGGAACTCGATGGAGCCGTCGGCCACCTCGGTCACCGGATCTGCCGGGTCGGTCAGCGCGGGCACCTCCTCCAGCACCTCACGGATGCGCCGGGCACTGGCCAGCGAGCGGGTGAGCAGCAAGAACACGTTGGAGATCATCATCAGCGAGTTCATCACCTGGAGCACATAGCTGAGGAAGCCCGTCAGCTCCCCCACGGTCATGCTGCCCACCATGATGGACCGCCCGCCGAACCACATGATCAGCACCACGCAGGTGTACATCACCATCTGGAAGGCGGGCATATTCAGCTGGGCAAAGCGGAAGGTGTCCCGGCTGGCCGCCATGAGCTCTTGGTTCACCTCGTCGAATTGCTCCTCCTCGTACTCCCCCCGGACGAAGGCCTTCACCGCCCGGATGGCGGTCAGCCCCTCCTGAAGGCGGCTGTTCACATGGTCCACCGCCCTCTGCTGGCGGGTGTAGAGGGGGCTGACCTTATGTACGATGAGGGCCAGGACAGCCCCCAGGACAGGGGCGGCCACCACAAAGACCAGGGCCAGCCGGGGGTTGAGCACAAAGGACATCCCCACCCCCATGAACAGCATCACCGGGCTGCGCACCAGCGGCCGCAGGCCGGCGTTCACCGCGTTCTGCATGACGGTGACATCGCCGGTCAGCCGGGTGACCAGGGAGGCGGTGGAGAAACGGTCCAGGTTGGAAAAGGCGTAGTTCTGCATCTTTCGATACTCCGCCAGCCGCAGCTGGGCGCCGAAGCCGTAGGCCGCCCGGGCGGCGAACCGGGCGTAGAGCAGCCCTGTGATCAGGGCCAGCACGGCGCACAGGGCCATCAGCCCCCCCTGGCGCCAGAGAAAGCCGATGTCCCGCTCCGGCACGCCGATGTCCACGATGCCGGTCATCAGCAGTGGGATGACCATTTCAAACATACATTCCGCCAGCAGCAGCACCACCGCTGCGGTCAGCTCTCTGCGGTAGGGCTTGAGGTAGGAAAAGATGGGTCTCAGATCGCCCATGGCGGAGCCTCCTTCCTTTATATCAACGTCAGGATAGTACCAGTATACTACCGCCTGTCAAGCCCGGCAGGAGGCGGATATGAGCGGAGGCGGCCGGGCGATCGGGCCCGAGTGGGAGCAGCCCTTCATCCAATCAGATGGATAAAATTTCATAGAAACTGAAATTAGTCTGAAAATTGAGAAAATTATGAAAAAATGGTTGAATTCAACCATAAAATGTTATATACTGCAAAAAAGAGCGGCTGGCCGCGGACGCCCTTTTTCGCGCGAAAAAGCCGCGCCATTCATCCTTGAATGGCGATCAGACCTGTAGTACGATCAGACGGAAGGACACGAGGTGAAAGAACATGAAAAAACGATTATTTATCCTGATAATGGCACTGGCGATCGTAATATCTGTAAATCCCATATCAATAGCGGCAGATGAGACGGACACGATCTCTATTTCTTCGGCTGAAGAGCTTCAAAAAATCGGAACTGATGATGGATATCCGTTGGACGGCAATTATGTGTTAACGGGAAATATTCAATTGAGTGGTGAATGGAACTCCATTGGAGGGACAGATGAAGGCCAGGGTTTTTCCGGAACCTTTGACGGAGACGGCTATACCATCAGTGGTTTGACGGCGGTTTTGTTTGCCGGATTGGGTGATGGAGCGACGGTGAAGGACCTGACGCTGGATGTTACCATCGACGAAGAGGCCGGGACGGATGCTGCAGCCTTGGCGTTGGTAAGCTATGATATTACGGTTTCCGGAGTTACTGTGCAGGGAAGCGTTTCAGGTGGTGGTAGTGGAGGCTGTGCGGGGTTCATCGTGCGTGCCTGTGGGGACACCGTGATGGAGGATTGTGTCAATGAAGCGAGCATCGAAGGAAAAGACCGCAAGGCGGCAGGCTTTATTTCCAGCACAGGTACAGGCGATGCAGCCACAGTGACGATCAGCAATTGTGTGAATAATGGTACTGTTACAGCATACCAGACGGAGAACGTTAATGAGACTGCTTATGAAGTTTATGCCGCTGGTTTTATTGCGTGGAATGGCAGAAGCGGTCTCGAGGTGACCATTGAAGACTGCGTCAATAATGCGGCGATCACCGGGACCCGTACCAGACATGCGGAAGACAGTTCCACGGTGGCGGTGGGGGGTATCATTGGCACCTGCTGGAGTGGCTCACCTGAAACGACGCTTGTCAATGTCACGAATAACGGTGCGGTAACAGCGGAAAATCAGGCTGAGGGGCATAATGTCCACGCTGGCGGCATTGTGGGCATGTGCAATCCAAGTGCGGTAACGACCTTTGAAAATGTGGTAAGTAATGGCTCTGTTACCGGAAGGATCACGAATGGCAGCAATACCTCGGGTGTGGCCAACGTAGGCGGCATTGTGGGCCAGCAAAATGGGGCAACCGTATATATTTTGAGTGCTACGATAACGGACAATGCGGTTTTGACAGGGACAAGTAATGCTGGAGATGGTATGGATAATATCGGAGCGGTGGTCGGCAATCGTGCCAACGATGATACCCATATTTATATTGCGTCAGTCGATGCCTCAAATGGGACCCTCAAGCTGGTGGGGAGCGCAGAGGACGAAAACAGCGGATATACTACTATTGAAGCCAGGATCGGTGATACCTATTATGAGACGCTGGAGGAGGCCATTGACGAGGCCGACGATGGCGACACCGTCACCCTGCTGAAGGATGTGGAGATCAGCGGCGGCAGCGGCAATACCACTGGTATCCTAACCATTACCGAGGATATCACGCTGGATGGCGGTACTGGAAACTACTCCATTACAGCTGTCGGTACTATCACAGATGGGTCCAGCATGATCAATATCCAGGATGGTGCCAATGTGACCATTAAGGATCTGACTATTGACAGCAATGATCTGGCCAAGCACGGGCTGAACATCTACAATGCCACCGTCGTGGTGGAGAATGTCACCATCCAGGACGGCACCGGGTACGGCGTTGTGTGCAACAGTTCCGATGTCACCCTCACCAACCTCACGACCAGCGGAAACGCTTGGGGCGGCGTAAATGTGGACTCGAAGGTGGAGGGCGGAGAAAGCGATGTTACCATGACCGCCTGTACGATTGGCGAAGAGGCCTCTGTGGTGATCGAGAACGCAGAGGACGAGACCATTACCACTGAGAGCGCCAGCGGCTCTTACAACAATGTCCTGCTCCAGAATGTTACTGACAATGTTACTCTGATCATCACCGGTGGCAGCTTTGATGACGTGCTGGAGGTCACCAAGGAAGACGGCGAGGATCCGGTTGAAGTAACTGAGACCAGTGACATGATTACCATTTCCGGCGGCACCTTCGGCAATGATGTCACCGCCTATCTGGCTGAGGGCCTGGTGCAGAACAGCGACGGCACAGTGTCCACCCCCTACAGCCCCCCTGTCACCACCGACCCCAGATATACCATCACAGTGGAGGACGCGGACAACGGAACTGTCACCGTCAGCCCCACCTCCGCCCGGGAGGGCGCCGAGGTGACCATCACCGTGACGCCCGACGAGGGCTATGAGCTGGCGGAGCTGACCGTCACCGACAGCCAGGGCGGCAACGTGGAGGTGACGGACAACGGCGACGGGACCTACTCCTTCACCATGCCCGATTCCCGGGTGACCATCGAGGCCGCTTTTGTGGAGACGGGGGAGGAGGAGACCGACGAGCCCTGGGTGAACACCTTCGTGGACGTGGATACGGATGACTGGTACTATGACTATGTGGAGTATGTTTGTGCCAACGGCCTGATGGTAGGCACCAGCGACGTGACCTTTGAGCCCACGGGCACCGTCACCCGCGGCACGCTGATGACCATCCTGGCCCGTCTGGACGGGGTGGACACCACAGACAGCGACCCCTGGTACCAGGCGGGCATGGAGTGGGCCGTGGCCGCCGGGGTATCCGACGGCACCGACCCCGAGGGGACCATCACCCGGGAGCAGGTGGCCACCATGCTGTGGCGGTATGACGGCCAGCTGGCGGTGGCGGAGAACTACCTGGCGGAGTTTGATGACGCGGATGAGATCCATGACTGGGCGGCCCAGGCCATGAACTGGGCGGTATCCGTAGGCGTCATCACCGGCGGCGACAACGGACTGGACCCCCAGGGCACCGCCACCCGGGCGGAGCTGGCGGCCATGCTGACGCGCTTTTGTGAGAACGTGCTGTAACTGACAGAAAAGAGCTCCCGCAGGCACTGCCTGCGGGAGCTTTCTTGTTTGAAAGCGGGTCTCAGCGGATAAACTGCTGTTATCGGATGGCCCGCTCCACATCGTCCGCCGCCCGGTCTACGGCCTGGCCGGCCTTGTCCAGACCGTCCTCCACCGCGTCGCCCGCGTCATCCAGCAGGCCGTCGCTGTCCTCCGGCTGACCGCTGTGGTCGGGGTCGGGCACGCCGTCGTTGTCGGTGTCGTTGGTGCCCCCTGCGCCGCCGCCCTCCATGGAGTCGTCGCCCGGGTCGGGCGTGACGGTGGGGGAGGGGCTGGCCGACTGTCCGGCGGAGGCCGAAGGGCTGGCGGAGGGCGTGTCGTTGGAAGAGGTGCAGGCCGCCAGCGTCAGGGCCAGCACGAAAGCCATGGTCAAAGCTGTCAATTTTCTCATTTTTTGTTCCTCCTGTTGCGTTCTGCTCTCCCATGGCCTAGTTTGTGTGAGAAAGCGGAGAAAAAACATTGAAAAATTTTGAAAAAGCTATTGCTTTTTATGGGGAAGTATGATACACTCAATGCAGTTAAATAAGAATCATTATTATTAAGGAGGAAAAATCATGGAACTCAAACTGTTTGTCTGCAAGCACTGCGGCAATGTGGTATGGAAGGTCGTGGACAAGGGCGTGCCCGTGATGTGCTGCGGCCAGAAGATGGAGGAGCTGGTCCCCGGCACCACCGACGCAGCTCAGGAGAAGCATGTGCCCGATATCAAGCGGGATGGAGATAAGGTCACCATCACCGTGGGCTCTGTGGTCCACCCCATGCTGGAGGAGCACTCCATCACCATGATCGCCGCCGTCTCCGGCGACACGGTCACCGTCCGCTTCCCCAAGCCCGGCGACGAGCCCACCCTCACCGTGGACAGCAAGGAGCCGGTCACCGCCTACGAGATCTGCAACCTGCACGGGTACTGGAAGGGGCAGGAGTAATTTCTAAAGCAAGGGCGGGGCCCTTGCATCCTAACGAGGCCATTCCATGGCCTCCGGCCTGGTCAGGTTTCGCCTGGCGGCGACCTTCTTTTCGCTCGTGCGAAAAGAAGGCAAAAGCACGCCGGGGGTTGGGCGCGGAGGAACTTCAAGCGCCAAGGACGCGCTTTTGTTCCAAGCGCCTGCACCCCCGGACCCCCGTTTTTACGGGGGCGCAGGATAGGGTAATGCACCGTCCTCTTTCCGGCGCTGAGGTAAGCCGACACACTCTGCTTCTAATTCCCGCTGCCGCTCCATTGGCGGTTATGGAAACCTGTCGGGCCTTCGGCACACGCCTGGTCACAGCATGGGTCTGGCCAGGCGCTTCCCCGTGGGCCGCTGGGGCTTCTTCTTTTGCCGGTGCTAGCGGCAGCGGAAAGCGGTGCTTCGTGTGTTCTGACTTCGTGCGCCGGTCAATAGGCAGGCGCACAGAAGGGCCAGTCAGCGCTTTTCTTTGGCGGTCCGACACCGTTTCTTTGCCAAGCGCTAAGCCGTCGTGAGCAGCCCGGATGGACCGCAGCGAGGGCGAGGAACCAAGGACAACATAGTTGTCCTGTTTCAAGCCCGAGACGGAGGGAAGCCGGGCGTCGCGAACAGGCGCAGCGTGACGGGTGGCGTTGTCAAAAGAAATGGGGTCGGAAAAAAGCGTACCCAAAGGCGGAGCCTTTGGCTCTGCAAATATTATTTTGAAAAGGAGAAATATATCATGGAACTGAAGGGCAGCAAGACTGAGGCCAATCTCTGGACCGCCTTTGCCGGCGAGAGCCAGGCCCGCAACAAATACACCTATTTTGCCAGCAAGGCCAAGAAGGACGGCTATGAGCAGATCGCCGCCATCTTCGAGGAGACGGCCAACAACGAGAAAGAGCACGCCAAGATGTGGTTCAAGGAGCTGGGAGGCATCGGCACCACCGCCGAGAACCTGAAGGCCGCCGCCGCCGGGGAGAACGAGGAGTGGACCTCCATGTACAAGGAGATGGCGGCCACCGCCCGTGAAGAGGGCTTTGACCGCATCGCCACCCTGTTCGAGATGGTGGGCGCCATCGAGAAGGAGCATGAGGAGCGCTATCTGAAGCTGCTGGGCAACGTGGAGAACGACCTGGTGTTCTCCGCCGGTGAGGAGACCGTGTGGATCTGCCGCAACTGCGGCCACGTCTACGTGGGCAAGGACGCCCCCAAGGTGTGCCCCGTGTGCGCCCATCCCGGCGCCTACTTCGAGCGCCGCGCCACCAACTACTAAGCGATCCTGACATACATATGAGCAAGACCCCGGCCAGCGGCCGGGGTCTTGCTTTGCCTTTTCTGTTACTTCCGCACCGCCCGGTTGATGGCGGACAGGATGCCCTTCAGGGGGGCCAGGTTGATGTTGTGGCTGACGCCCACGCCGAAGAAGTCCTTGCCGGTCTGGTCCTGAAGGTGGATGTAGGCCACCGCCATGGAGTCGGAGCCGTCGGTGATGGCGTGCTCGGAGTAGTCCAGGAAGGTGAATTTGTCCATCTTCTGGCCGTGGATGGCGTTGAAGAAGGCGTCGATGGGGCCGTTGCCCTCCCCCTCCACCTCAAAGACCGTGTCGGTGTGGCGCAGGGTGCCCCGGAAGGTGACGTGGGAGTGGCCGTCCACCGTCTCCTCCTGGAAGGAATGCTTGAGCAGCTCGTAGGGCTTGGTGGCGTCGATGTACTCCTCCTTGAACAGGTCGAACACCCGCTGGGCGGGCAGCTCCTTGCCGACTCGGTCGGTCTCCTTCTGGACGATGGCGCCGAATTCGGTGTGCATGGCCTTGGGCAGGTCGAAGCCGAAATTCTGCTGCATGACGAAGGCGGCGCCCCCCTTGCCGGACTGGGAGTTGATGCGGATGATGGGCTCGTACTGCCGTCCCACGTCCGCCGGGTCGATGGGCAGGTAGGGGACCTCCCACATGTCGGTGCCGCTGTCCTGCATATAGTGCACGCCCTTGTTGATGGCGTCCTGGTGGCTGCCGGAGAAGGCGGTGAACACCAGTTCGCCCACATAGGGCTGCCGCTCGCCCACCTTCATCTTGGTGCACCGCTCGTACATGTCCCGGATCTTGTTGATGTCGTGGAAGTCCAGCTTGGGGTCGATGCCCTGGGTCCACATGTTCATGGCCAGGGTGACCATGTCCACATTGCCGGTGCGCTCGCCGTTGCCGAACAGGGTGGCCTCCACCCGGTCCGCGCCGGCCA
>JAHZFC010000172.1 GCA_019421525.1 Clostridiales bacterium | reverse complement strand
GCGCAAAAAGTCACCAAAAACGCACTTAGGGGGTATGGCCCCGGATGAAGCTCCGGCCAGAGGGCGGCCGGGCTCCATAGGGCCCGCCCCCCCCTAAGGACCCCCGTTTTTACGGGGGCCCAGGATAGGGTGGTACAGCGTCCTATTTCCGGCGTTGGGGTAAGCCGACGCTCCCTACTCCCAGTTTTCGCTGCCGCTCTCCCGGCAGATGTAGAACTCGTTCAGGCCCGCGGGACACGCCTGTTGCCGACAGGCTATCCCGGCTAGGCGCTCTATCGTGGGCCGCAGGCATTGCTGCTCTGGCACGCATCAGCGGTAGCGGCGCAGGGGGTAGGGGGTATCCCAGTTGCCTCAGCGCCGGACGGAAGACGATGCATGACTTGAATGGGCCCCCGCAATCATGGGGGTCCGGGGGTGCAGGCGCTTTGAACGAAAGCGCGCCCTGGGCGCTTGAAGTTCATCCGCGCCTGACCCCCGGCGCATTTTTGGTTTCTTTTTGTGCGAGCAAAAAGAAACTCGCCGTCAGGCGAAACCTGACCAGGCCGGAGGCCAGCCATGGCCTCCATAGGATGCAAGGGCTTCGCCCTTGGGGATTTAAGACTTTCTTCACACTTTCTTTGCGGGGCTTTGATCCTTTCCCGGTATGATAGAGCCACCCTGAAAGGAAAGGCAGGAACGCATTATGAGCGATATCGTACTGGCCACCCACGGGCTGACCCGGACCTACGGCCAGAGCAGAGCACTGGACGGCGTGAGCATCACCGTCCCCAAGGGGGAGATCTACGGCCTGGTGGGCCGCAACGGCGCGGGCAAGACCACCCTTATGCGGCTGGTCACCGGCCAGTCCCCCCCCGACCAGGGGTCGCTGGAGCTGTTCGGCCAGACCGGCCGGGAGCTGGAGCGGGCCCGCAGCCGCACCGGCGCTATGATCGAGACCCCCTCCTTCGCCCCCTTCCTCACCGCCCGGGAGAACCTGGAGTACTACCGCCTCCAGCGGGGCATCCCCGGCAAGGGCGCGGTGGACGAGGTGCTGGAGCAGGTGGACCTGATGGACACGGGGAAGAAGAAGTTCAAGACCTTCTCCCTGGGCATGAAGCAGCGGCTGGGGCTGGCCCTGGCGCTGATGAACCACCCGGACTTCCTCATCCTGGACGAGCCCATCAACGGCCTGGACCCGGAGGGGGTGGCGGAGTTCCGCGCCCTGCTGCGCCGGCTCAATCAGGAGCGGCAGACCACCATCCTCATCTCCAGCCACATCCTCACCGAGCTGTCCACCGTGGCCACCTGCTACGGCTTTTTGGAGCAGGGGAAGCTGCTGGAGGAGATCTCCGCCCAGACCCTCCATGACAAGTGCCGCACCTGCCTGCACCTGAGCGTGGACGACGCGGCCAAGACGGCCATGATCCTCCAGACCCAGCTGGGCACCGACAAGTTCGAGGTGCTGCCCGGCAACGTCATCGAGCTGTACGACTGCCTGGACCGGCCCCAGGCGGTGTCCGGGGCGCTCTCCGCCGGCGGGGTGGCCCTGCTGGGCATGGAGCAGAAGGGGGCCGACCTGGAGGCCTACTTCCTGGATCTGATCGGGGGTGGGCGGAGATGATGAGCTACATCCGTGCTGAATTTTACAAGGTGTTCCGCCGGAAGTACACCTGGATCACCCTGATCGTCCTGCTGGCCCTGGAGTCCCTGCTGGTGGCGGGGTGGGCCTTCACCAACGCCAACGGCAACCACGTGGACTTCTACACCGGGGCGGGGATGCTGTGTGTGATGCTGTCCATCGGCTTTTACGCCACTCTGCTCACCTGCGACATGGTGTTCGCCGACCAGTACAAGGCGGGCACGCTGAAGAATGAGGTGTCCTTCGGCATCCCCCGCAGCCGCATCTACCTGGGCAAGTATGTGGTGGAGCTGGCCATGTCTGTATTGTTTATGGTGGTCATGGTGGCCTTTTACCTGGCCCTGTGCTACTTAGCGCTCTATCGTGACCCAGAGGTAGACGGGGTGGCCATGCAGATCGTGGGCTACTGCCTGCTCACCGCCCTGCCCCTGTGGGTGGGGGTGCTCGCCTGCACCTGCGCCTTCCGCTTCCTGATCCGGAGCGACCTGTGGGCGTCCATCGCCAGTGTGGGCATCTTCGGCATCCTCCCCGTGGTGCTGGAGATCTGCGGGGCGCTGTTCAGCACTACCGGTGCCTACCCTGTCCTCCAGTTCCTCTACCAGCATATGCCCACCACCATCGTGGACAACGCCCCCTCCGTCGTGGGCGGCTGGGCCTACTGCGGCCAGGCGTGGATCGTGGGGGCCGTCTGGCTGGCGGTGTTCACCGCCATTGGGCTGATCTTCTTCCGCAAGAAGGAGATCAATTGAAAGGGGCCTGCCTCCCCCCTGGCGGGGGAGGCGGCCCGCAAGGGCGGAGCCCTTGAGACCTTTCAAGGACTGCGTCCTTGAGGGGCACGGTCCAAAAACCATTTCTTTTGTGTGCGCCAAAAGAAACGGTTTTTGAGATCCAAAGAAAAGCGCTATACCAAGGTCTACTGCCCACCACTCAACGACCGGCGCTGTGGTAACTGGGATACACTGCATCTCCAAGCGCCGCTGCCGCTGATGCCGACAAGGGACGGCACCCTCTGCGGCCCACGGGAGTGCGCCTAGCTTGGAGGGGCCGTCGGCAGCAGGCGTGTCCCGTCGGCCCGGCGGGGTACTACAACTGCCAATGGAGCGGCAGCGGGAACTAGAGGCAGAGTGCGTCGGCTTACCGCAACGCCGGAAATAGACGGAGGCACTCTCTTATCCTGTGCTCCCGTAAAAACGGGGGCCCGGGGGTGCAGGCGCTTTGAACGAAAGCGCGCCCTTGGCGCTTGAAGTTCTTCCGCGCCCAACCCCCGGCGCATTTTTGGTTCCTTTTTGTGCGCACAAAAAGGAACTCGCCGCAAGGCGAAACCTTGCAGGTGCTGAAGGCCCTGAAAGGGCCTCATGGGGTCGCAAGGGCCTTGCCCTTTGCCAGACCTGGGAAAAGGGGAGGAAAACAGTGCGCAACTACCTGAAAGCGGAATTTTACAAGCTGTCCCGCCGAAAGTACTCCTGGGTCACCCTGGGGGTGGTGCTGCTTTTGGAGTCCCTGCTGCTGCTGGGCTTTGTGATCTTAGGCGTCAGCCCCATCGACTTCTACGACGGAGCCACCAACCTGCTGACTCTGCTGGTGCTGGGGATGTTCGCCCCGCTGCTCACCTGTGATATGGTGTTCGCCGACCAGTACAAGAACGGCACGCTGAAAAATGAGCTGGCCTTCGGCCTGAGCCGGGCCAAGATCTATTGGGGCAAGCTGCTGGCCCAGACGATCTTGTCCCTGGCGCTGTGCGCGGTGTTCCTGGGCTATTACCTGGGGGGCTGCTGGCTGCTGCTGGGCCACGACCCGACAGAGGACCTGCTGGCCATCCAGACCGTCCAGTGCGCCCTGGCCTGCGTGCTGCCCCTGTGGCTGGGGATGCAGGGGCTGTGCTGCGCCATGTGCTTTGCCTTCCGCAGCGACCTGATGGGGGCCATCGCCGCGGTGGGGCTGGTGTACGGCCTGTCCCTGGTGTTGTTCGTCGCCGGGGGGATGGCGGGGCATACCGCCTTTGGAGCTCTCCTGCGGACGATCCAGATCTATCTGCCCGATCACCTGCTGACCGAGGCCTCGGGGCTGTCCGCCCCGGACTGGGCGCTGTGCGCCAGGAGCTGGCTGGTGGGGGCGGTGTGGTTTGCGCTGTCCACCGCCGTGGGGCTGACGGTCTTCCGGCGCAGGGAGATCCAGTAGGGGAAGGGGGCCAGCCCCCTTCCACCAAAGGCTGACGCCTTTGGGAACGGTTTTCCCGACCCCATTTCTTTTGGCAGCCGCAGCAAGGGCGGGGGACCTGCAATCCCATGAGGCCATTCCATAGCCTCCGGCGGGGTACTTTCTGCTCGTGCAGAAAGTACCCAAAGACACGCTTAGGGGGTGCGGCCCCGGATGAAGCTCCGGCCAAAGGGCGGCCGGGCTCCATAGGGTCCCCACCCCCTAAGAACCCCCATTTTTTACGGGGGCCCAGGATAAGATGTGCATACGCCTATTTCCGGCGTTGAGGTAAGCCGACACACCCTGCCCCTAATTGTCGCTGCCGCTCTTCTGGCAGTTGTAGAAGTACGCCGGGCCCTCGGGACACGCCTGGTCACAGCAAACACCAGAACCAGGCGCACTCCCGTGGGCCGCAGGCGGTGCAGCTCTGGCACGCATCAGCGGCAGCGGCGCAGGGGTGCCAGACAGTCCTAGTTACCTCAGC
>JAHZFC010000171.1 GCA_019421525.1 Clostridiales bacterium | reverse complement strand
TGTCCGCCCAGTGGTTTGTGAAGATGGAGCCCCTAGCCAAAGAGGCCCTGCGGGTGGTGAACGACGGGGAGGTCAAATTTGTCCCCGAGCGATTTGCCAAGACCTACACCAACTGGATGGAGAACGTCCACGACTGGTGCATCTCCCGGCAGCTGTGGTGGGGCCACCAGATCCCCGTGTGGTACTGCGCGGACTGCGGCCACATGACCGTCACCCGGGAGGACCCCACCGAGTGCGAGCACTGCCACTCCAGGAACATCACCCGGGACCCCGACGTGCTGGACACCTGGTTCAGCTCCGCCCTGTGGCCCTTCTCCACCCTGGGCTGGCCCGACCAGACGGAGGATCTGAAGTATTTCTACCCCACCGACGTGCTGGTCACAGGGTACGACATCATCTTCTTCTGGGTGGCCCGGATGATCTTCTCCGGCTGCGAGCACACCGGAAAGCCCCCCTTCCACACCGTGTTCATCCACGGCCTGGTCCGGGACGACAAGGGCCGGAAGATGTCCAAATCCCTGGGCAACGGCATCGACCCGCTGGAGATGGCCGACAGGTACGGCGCGGACGCCCTGCGCTTCAACCTGATCACCGGAAACAGCCCCGGCAACGACATGCGCTTCTATGTGGAGAAGTGCGAGGCCATGCGCAACTTTGCCAACAAGATCTGGAACGCCAGCCGGTTCGTCCAGATGAACCTCACCGTGGAGGACTGCCGCCTGCCCGACCACCTGGAGCTGGAGGACAAATGGATCCTCTGCCGGCTGGGAGAGGTCATCGGCGAGGTCACCGAGAACATGGAGGCCTTCGAGCTGGGGGTGGCCAGCGCCAAGGTGTACGACTTCATCTGGAGCGACTTCTGCGACTGGTATATCGAGCTGACCAAGGCCCGCCTCCAGGGGGACGACCAGCAGGCCAAGGAGGACGCCCAGCATGTGCTGGTGTACGTGCTCACCGAGACCTTGAAGCTCCTGCACCCCTTCATGCCCTTTAGCACCGAGGAGATCTGGCAGTCCCTGCCGCACAGCGAGAACGCTGGCGACTTCCTCATGCTGGAGCACTGGCCGGTGGCCGACCCCGCCTGGGCGGATACGGCGGCCAAGGAGGCCATGGAGGCCGTCATGGACGTGATCCGGGCCATCCGGGCGCGCCGTGCGGAGATGAACGTGCCCCCCTCCAAGAAGGCGGCCCTCACCCTGGTCACCAGCGCCGGGGACATCTTCCGGGCCGGCCAGGCCCACCTGAAGCGGCTGGCCTGGTGCTCCTCCGTCACCGTCCAGGCGGACGACCTGACGGATACCGCCGGGATGGTGTGCGACGTCACTCACATGGCCAAGGCCTACCTGCCCCTGGCCGAGCTGGTGGACATTGCCAAGGAAAAGGCCCGGCTCCAGAAGGACCTGGGCAAGAAGCAGGGGGAGCTCAAGGGCCTGGAGGCCAAGCTCTCCAACCCCGGCTTTTTGAACAAGGCCCCTGAGGCCGTGGTGGCCGGAGAGCGCGACCGGGCGGAGAAGCTCAAGGCCCTGATCGCCAAGCTGGAGGAACAGCTCAGCGCTATGGGCTGACAGACAAGATCAAGAGATCAGGATACAAAGAGGACTGGCGCCGAAGGGCGCCGGTCCTCTTTTTGCCTGGCGGCGGATGGGAGCCCGCCGGTCGCTCAAGATATGCCCTGGGGAAATGCTCATGTGCGGTAGAGCAACACAACAGCAATGACTGATGACAGCCAATATTATTTCTAAAAATAATTTTCAGCTTTCTATTGACTTTAATATTATTTATGATATTATGAATATAATTTAATTCAATAAGAAAGGAGAATTGATTTGGAGATAGATAAGATCCCTCAATGGATACTTGCATTAGAGCCAGAGGACGCAACCTTTCTAAAGAACTTTGTTTTGAGATCAGGTTCCTTGAAAGAAATTGCACGTTTGTATGAAGTTTCTTATCCGACAGTCCGACTTAGACTGGATAAACTCATTCAAAAAATTGAATTGAGCGACCAAAAGGAGGAGGAACCATTTTCAGCATTTATCAAAGGATTAGCCGTTGACTCCAGGATCGATTTGGAAACAGCAAAGATCATCATCGAAAAATATAAACAGGAAAAGGAAAAAACATCATGAATACAGCCATCACATTGATCATTGCGATCGTTGTCATCATACTTCATGTCTGGTTGTGCCGAAGAAGCCCTAAATTTTGGTATTTAGGCGGCGTGATCCCTCTTTTGTGGATCATATTACTTGTATTTCTATTTATCAACAGGAAAATCAGTTTGGGAGAAGATTGGAAAATGATCGTTTTTCCGACCCTCATTTTTTTCCTGTTTTGGTTCCAAGGACATCAGGCGGCAAAGAAAAAAGAAATTGAAAAAATGAAAGCAAAAGATATTCCATAAACAGCAAAGCCGGCCGGGCCGGCGGGCGGTGGCGATGACCGGCGCATAAGCGCCGCCGCCCCACCTGCCTTTGCAGATAGGAGATCAAGGGGCGGCAAAACTCCTGCCGCCGCCCCGCGCATTTCTGGAACGATCGACAGTGGGGATCTCCGGCCCCATGTGGTATGATAGACGGGACTATGGCCTGAGAAGGGGGGGAGAAAAGATGGTGCGTGTATTGTTTGTGTGCCACGGCAACATCTGCCGCAGCCCCATGGCGGAATTCGTGATGAAGGACCTGGTGGCCAAAGCCGGGCTGGCTGGGCAGTTCCACATCTCCTCCGCCGCCACCAGCACGGAGGAGATCGGCAACCCCGTCTACCCGCCCGCCCGGCGGAAGCTTGCCGAGCACGGCATCAGCTGCGACGGCAAGACGGCCCGGCAGCTCCGGCGGGAGGACTACGGAAGGTACGACCTGCTCATCGGCATGGACCGGGCCAACATCCGCAACATGGGCCGCATCTGCGGCGGTGACCCGGATGGGAAGATCCACCTCCTGCTGGACTACGCCGGCCGCCGGAAGGGGTCCCAGCGGGAGCCCAGCGAAGGGGGCCTGGGCCATTGCTGCGACGAGGTGGCTGACCCCTGGTACACCGGGGACTTCGACGCCACCTGGCGGGACGTGGAGGCGGGTTGCCGGGGGCTGCTGGAGACGCTGGCAGCGCAGGGACAGATATCCCGCTGAGCCGCTAAAACAGCCTGAGGGGGCCCGCCGTATGGCGGGCCCCTGAGACTGTCGAAAAAGTATTTTCGACAGTCTCTCGCCGGGGACAAAGCCCCATCCCCGGCGAAAACGGCCCGCGGCAGCGCACTTCGTCGGCGCAAAGTCGGCTTTCCTCCGTTTCCACCTAGCGGTGAAAACTGCGTGCGCTTCCTTGCGCCTCCTCTCCCCACAAAACCCGCTTGCGCTGGGCTTTTGTGGGGTCCCCAGAAGGCCAGTTCGCACGTTTGCGGGCCGAGAAGTGTTTTCGCCCACGTACATGCCGCGGCCGAAAACAGATCTCAATTTTTCGCGCCTATGGGCGCGAACTCTGCGAGGCTTTTTTGACAAGCTGAGGGGGCCCGCCGTATGGCGGGCCCCCTCAGGCTGTTTTCAGGCTTCAGAAGCAGGCGATGTTGCTGTCGGTGCGGGACTCGGTGCCCCCCACCAGCACGCCGTTGTCCAGCCGGACGATCATCTGGCCCCGGCCGAAATTGGGGGTGGACAGGTCCACCCGGATCTGATGGCCCCGCTGCTGGAGCAGACGGGCCAGCTCCGGGTCGAAGCGGGTCTCCACCGTTACGGTGTTGTCCCGCATCCACTGCCACCGGGGGGCGTCCAGCGCCTGCTGGGGGTCCAGGTGGAAGTCCACATAGTTCATCACCACCTGGACATGGCCCTGGGGCTGCATATAGCCGCCCATGACCCCGAAGGGCCCCACGGGGGTGCCGTCGGCCTTCAGCAGGAAGCCGGGGATGATGGTGTGGTAGCTGCGCTTGCCGGGCTTCAGGCAGTTGGCGTCCCGGGGATCCAGGGAGAAGTCGTGCCCCCGATTCTGGAGGGACACCCCGGTGCCGGACACCACGATGCCCGAGCCGAAGCCCATGTAGTTGGACTGGATGTAGGACACCATGTTGCCCTCCCCGTCGGCACAGCACAGGTAGACCGTGCCGCTCTTGGGGGGGATATCATGGGTGTAGACCTGGGCGGTGTCCCCCATCTGGGCCGCCCGCCGGGCGCCGTAGGCGGGGAGGAGGAGCCGGTGGTAGTCCAGCTCCATGTGGTCCGGGTCGGTGACATAGCGGAAGGCATCGGCAAAGGCCATCTTCATGGCCTCCAGTTGCCGGTGATAGGTGTCCGCGCAGTCCTCTTCCGGGAAGGAGAACTCCTTGAGGATATTCA
>JAHZFC010000170.1 GCA_019421525.1 Clostridiales bacterium | reverse complement strand
TTTGCGGGCCGAGAAGTGTTTTCGTCCACGCACATGTCGCGGCCGAAAACAGATCCGGATCTCTTCGCGCCTGCCGGCGCGAACTCTGCGAGGCTTTTGGTCGGTGTCCGGCGCGCCCCATGGGCGCGCCGGTTTTCTCTGCGGGGAAAAGTTCGCCACGTTTTTTCCTCTTCAGGGTTTACGGGGCGAAGATGATGTGATATAATTTTGAATACAAGATTTCGGGAGGGATACCGCCGATGGAGGAACGAACGGAACGCACAGGGGAGCTGCCCGGCTCCTGCCAGTCCGGCAGGGCGGACACCCCCGCCGTTGAGCTGGCGGAGCTCAAGCGCCGCCTGTCCCAGGAGCGGCCGGACAGCTGGGCCGACCTGCCCGATATCCCGCTGTATATGGACCAGGTGGTGAGCTACCTGTCCCGGCAGCTGATCTCCTTCGAGGAGGGGGACGGCCTGACCTCGGCCATGATCAACAACTATATCAAAGACGGGCTGCTGGCCCGGGCCAACGGCAAGAAGTACGACCAGGAGCATCTGGCCTACCTCACCGCCATCTCCGCCATGAAGCAGGTGCTCAGCGTGCGGGAGATGCGCACCCTCATCGCCATCGGCCAGGAGGGGCGGGACAGCAAGCGGCTGTACGACTTCTTCTGCCAGACCCTGGACGAGGCCCTCTCCGAGACTGCCGCCCGGCTGGATGAGAACACTTCGGACCACGACCTGCCCAAGCTGGTGCTGGCCCTGGCCCTGCGCAGCTATGTGGACGGGCTGGCCTGCCGCCGGGTGCTGGCCATCATGGCAGAGCGGGAGGGCAAAAGCGACCTGCTGGAAAAGGGCCGTAAAAAGTAACCTTTGGCGGACATCCGCCGTGTAATATTGGAGGGATACACCATGAACGACTTTGTCATCGTCACCGACTCTTCCTGCGACCTGCCCAACGATCTGGTCCAAAAGCTGGAGCTCCATGTGGTTCCCCTGGCCTTCATCATGGGCGATAAGACATATTGGAACTATCCGGACAACCGGGAGATGAGCCCTGAGGACTTCTATGACCGTCAGAAGCAGGGCCAGATGGCCACCACCAACGCCGTCAATGTGGGCCAGGCCACCGACGTGCTGGAGCCTATTTTGAAGGAGGGCAAGGACCTGCTGGTACTGGCCTTCTCCTCCGGGCTGTCCACCACCTGCAACTCCTTCCAGATCGCCGCCACCGAGCTGGCCGCCCAGTATCCCGACCGGAAGGTGTTCGTAGTGGACACCCTGTGCGCCTCTCTGGGCCAGGGGATGCTGGTCTCCCAGGCCGCCCAGCTGCGCCAGCAGGGCAAGAGCATCGAGGAGGTGCGGGACTGGGCAGAGGCCAACAAGCTGCGCCAGTGCCACTGGTTCACCGTCAACGACCTGTTCTTCCTGAAGAAGGGCGGCCGGGTGTCCGCCGCCACCGCCGTGGTGGGCAGCATGCTCCAGATCAAGCCCGTCATGCACATGGATGACGCCGGTCACCTCATCAACGTGAGCAAGGCCCGGGGCCGGAAGGCCTCCCTGACCGCCCTGGTGGACAAGGTGGGGGAGCTGGGGGACGACCCCGCCTCCCAGACCATGTTCATCAGCCACAGCGCCTGCCTGGAGGACGCCCAGTTCGTGGCCGACGAGGTCAAGCGGCGCTACGGCGTGAAGGAGATCATCATCAACAGCATCGGCCCCGTTATCGGCGCTCACACCGGCCCGGGCTGCGTGGCCCTGTTCTTCATGGGCAAGCACCGCTGATCCCACACTTCTGATAGGAAAAGGGCGAGGCTTTCTGCCTCGCCCTCAGGCCGTCGAAAAAGGCTATGCCTTTTTCGACGGATAAGCTGCGGCCTGCGGCAGTGCACTCACCGTCCGCTATCAGCGGACAGTTCGCACGTTTGCAGGCCGAGAAGTGTTTTCGTCCACGCACATGTCGCGGCCGAAAACAGATTTCAATTTCTTCGCGCTTGCGAGCGCGAACTCTGCGAGGCTTTTTCGACAGTCTCAGGGCGAGGCTTTCTGCCTCGCCCTTTTTTATGCCGTTTTCACTTTCCCTCCGTCTGCGGCAGCTGCCCCGCCTGGGAGGTAGCGGACTCTGCCGCCTTCTCGGTCCGCCGCCGCTTGGTGAGCAGCCCGCCGGCGGTGAGGGCGGTGAAGGGGGCCACCGTCACCAGGCCGAAGGAGCCCACCACGGTGTGGATGATCTCGGCGGCCACATATTTGTAGTTGAGCATATGGTCCAGGGGAGTGCCCTGTGCCATAAAGACCATGAGCAGGGCGATATAGCCCCCGGAGTAGGCGAAGAGCAGGGTGGTGGTCATGGTTCCCATGGCCGCCCGGCCCACATTGAGGCCGGACTTGACGGCCTCCGTCCAGCCCAGGTCGGGCCGCTTCTCCACCACCTCGTGGACGGCGGAGGTGATGTCCACGCTCAGGTCCATCACCGCCCCGGAGGCCCCCAGGAAGATGGAAGCCATGTAGATCTTCGTCAGGTCCAGGTGCTGGTATCCGGAGTAGAGCAGGCTCTCCGAGTTGCTCATCACCGCCCCGTGGATCTGGAACAGGTCGGTGAACAGCACCCCCAGGACGCAGGTGACCAAAATGCCTAAAAAGGACCCGGATACCGCCGCCAGACACCGCCGGTCGAAGCCGTAGACCAGGCCGATGATCATCACCGTCAAAAACAGGGTCAGGGCCACGCCCACCCAGATGGGGTCCCACCCATTGAGATACAGGGGGACCAGCACCTTCCACAGGGCCAGCACCGTCAGGGCGAAGGAGGCCAGGGCCCGCACGCCGGTACGCCCGGCGAACAGGATTAGGAACACCGCAAAGGCAACCGCCAGCACCGCCTCCCAGCCCAGCCGGTAGTGGTCGGACATGGTGACGTTGGTGATGGTGTCCCCGTCGTGGCTGACCACCACCAGGGCCTTGTCCCCAGGGGCGAAGATCTTGTCCTGCTCCAGGGAGCCATTGAGCATATTCACGCCGGTGACGGTCTGGCCCTTGAACTGTCCGTCCAGGATCTCCAGCTGGCACAGCTGCTCGCCGGAGCGGACCAGGCCGGTGTCGATGATGGCGCTGTCATCGGTGGACAGCACCAAGGCGGAGCACCGCTCCGCCTCCTGATAGTTCAGCGCCCCCTCAAAGCCCGTGGGCAGGGCCAGCAGGATCAGGATCATCACAAGGCAGACCAGGACCGGGGCATTCCGGGCGATGGCCTCACGGGTCAAAAATCGTCTCATGGGATATAGTTACTCCTTTATCTTTGCTTGGGTCATCCCCCGTCCAGCGGGGCCGTTCCCCGCCGGGCAGAGGATCGGGGCGTCAGAGCAGACACCACAGGGCCAGCAGCACCACAGACAGCAATGCCGCGGGGACCGCCACCCATTGGGGCGGGATGTTGTTGATCCGCATGGGCACACCTCTTTTCCATGCCTGCAGGGCCAGTATGGTCAAAGGCCGGCCTGTTCCGGCCGGACCGCTCAAGGGCGCAGGGCGTCTCCCGCCGCCGTCAGCCGGTCTCCCTGCCGGGCGCGGGGCTCCCGGCTCTTTTCCAGCGTGTGGCCGCACCGGCGGCAGCTGTGGCCGGGCTGATACCGGCCCACGCCCATATAGTCGCCGCAGTGGGGGCAGCGGAAGTGGATCTCCCCATAGAAGCAGCCCAGCAGGCACAGCACGGCCCCCGCCGTAAAGGCCCCCAGGCTGGCCAGCGCCGCGCCCGTTGCCGCTGTCAGGCTCCCGCCCAGCAGCAGGGAGAAAAACATGATCCGGTGATGCCTGGACATGGGTACATTCTCCTTTCCCCGGCCCCTTCGCACTTGTCCGGGCAGCCGCCCCGGTCCACAGACCGGGGCGGCTGCCCCTGGGGCGAAGATGCTCCGCCCGATACTTTTGGTCTTAGGCCACGTTCAGCATGTCGGCCAGCTTGTCGTAGATCTCGGTGTTGTCGTAGTAGCCGTTGAACACCTCGGCGTTGACGCCGTGGGCCAGCACGGCAACGGGCAGGCCGGTGTGGCTGTAGGAGGTGAAGGAGATGCCGGACTTGTTGTTGATGATGTGGGTGATGGTGACGGACAGGGGCTCATAGGTGCCGTAAAGCACGTACTCCTCCTGGGAGTAGGGGCTGGCGGAGGTGCCGTTGATGCTCTTCTCATAGGCGGTGCGCAGCTGCTCCAGCTCGTAGGAGGTGAGCACCAGCTTGTCGCCCTCTTCGCCCTCCACCTTCAGGCCGAACAGCTCCTCGATGTCCGCCAGCACGTCCTCAAAGGAGGTCTTGTTCTCCTTGTAGGCGGCCACATAGTCGCTGTCGTACTTGGCGAAGGAGATCTTCTGGCTCTCCAGCAGGTCCAGATAGGTGTCGTAGTCGGT
>JAHZFC010000169.1 GCA_019421525.1 Clostridiales bacterium | reverse complement strand
GCGGCGGACTACGGCCACCAAGGGCGTGGCCTAGGTCCTTAGCGTCCTTTCCCCCGGACCCCCGTTGAATTACGGGAGAGCAGGATAGGGTCGTGCAGCGTCCTATTTCCGGCGTTGGGGTAATAGGATGCTTCTTGCTCCTAATTTCCGCTGCCGCTCTTCTGGCAGTCGTGGCAACTTGCCGGGCCCACGGGACACGCCTGCTCCCAGCATAGACCTGGTCAGGCGTTCTATCGTGGGCCGCAAGGGAGTGCTTCCTTAGTCGGCATCAATGGCAATGGCGCAGGGGGTAGGGTGTATCCTGCCTGTGTACGCCGGTTAATAGAAGAGCGCACCGAAGGGCCAGTCAGCGCTTTTCTTTGGCGGTCCGACACCGTTTCTTTTGGCGCTGTCAAAAGAAATGGGGTCGGAAAAAACAGCATCCCAAGGACGCAGTCCTTGATGTGGGTCAAGAGCCCAGCTCTTGGCCAAAAGGTCCCAAGGACGCAGTCCTTGTAACAAGGCGGCCCCTTGTCAGGGGCCAACAGTTCCCAAAGGCGTCAGCCTTTGGGCCAAAAGGAGGATTCACTATGTCTGTCAACCTAAAAGGAAGATCCTTTCTCACCCTCATGGACCTGTCCGCTCAGGAGATCCGTTACCTGCTGGACCTGGCCCACGACCTGAAGGCCAAAAAGCGCATGGGCCTGTGCGGCCAGGCGCTCAAGGGCAAAAACATCGTTCTGCTCTTTGAAAAGACCTCCACCCGCACCCGCTGCTCCTTCGAGGTGGCGGCCAGGGAGGAGGGGGGCAGCGTCACCTACCTGGACCCCGGCTCCTCCCAGATGGGCAAGAAGGAGTCTCTGGAGGACACCGCCAAGGTGCTGGGCCGGTTCTTCGACGGCATCGAGTACCGGGGCTTTGACCAGCAGGTGGTGGTCGACCTGGCCAAATATTCCGGCGTGCCCGTGTTCAACGGCCTGACCGACCTGGACCACCCCACCCAGATCCTGGCGGACATGATGACCATGGAGGAGCACATCGCCAAGCCTTTGAATGAGTGCAAGGTGGCCTTCGTGGGGGACGTGCGTAACAACATGTCCTACGCCTGGATGTTCGGCTGCTGCAAGATGGGGGTGGACTTTGTGGGCTACGGCCCCCAGGAGCTCATCGACGGGGCGGACAAGTCCATCCTGGCCGCCTGCCAGGCGGAGGGGGAAAAGAACGGCGCCTGCATCAAGCTGAGCGACAGCATCGATGACCTGAAGGGGGCGGACGTGCTCTACTCGGACATCTGGGCCTCCATGGGGGAGGAGGAGCTGATCCCCCAGCGGGCCAAGCTGCTCTCCCCCTACCGCATCGACGACAAGATGCTGGAAGCCACCGGCAACCCCAACGTCATCTTCATGCACTGCCTGCCCTCCTTCCACGACTTCGAGACCAAGCTGGCCAAGGAGTGGAAAGAAAAAGGGGTGGACATCCGGGAGGTCACCGACGAGGTGTTCCGGGGCAAACACTCGGTGGTGTTCGACGAGGCGGAGAACCGGATGCACACCATCAAGGCCGTCATGGTGGCCACCATATGAGCGGCCCTATCAAAGTAGTGGTGGCCCTGGGGGGCAACGCCCTGGAGGACAAGGCCCTGCCCCCCACCGCCGCCTCCCAGCTGGAGGTGGCGGGCCGGACGGCGGAGCAGCTGGCCCAGCTGTCCTGCGCCGGGTACGAGCTGGCCATCGTCCACGGCAACGGCCCCCAGGTGGGCCGCATCCTGCTGGCCAGCGAGACGGCGGCGGCGGTGACGCCCCCCATGCCCTTCGACGTGTGCGGCGCCATGAGCCAGGGCTATATCGGCTACCACCTCCAGCAGTCCCTCACCGCCGCCCTGCGCCGCCGGGGCCGGGACATCCCGGTGGTCACCGTGGTCACCCAAATGGTGGTGGACCCCGCCGACCCCGCCTTTCAAAATCCCACCAAGCCCATCGGCCCCTTCTACACCAAGGAGCAGGCCCAGGCGCTAGAGCGGGACAAAGGGTACACCATGAAGGAGGACTCCGGCCGGGGCTGGCGTCGGGTGGTTCCCTCCCCCAAGCCCAAGCGCATCGTGGAGATCGGCACCATCAAGACCCTTTGGGACACCACCGTGTCTATCGCCTGCGGGGGCGGCGGCGTGCCGGTGGTGGAAAAAGAGGACGGCACCCTGGAGGGGGTGGCCGCCGTCATCGACAAGGACCTGGCCGCCTGCCGCCTGGCCCAGGAGATGGAGGCGGATATCCTCATGATCCTCACCGAGGTGCCCGCCGTGGCTGTCAACTTCGGCAAGCCCGATCAGCAGGACCTGGGCAATGTCACCGCCGCGCAGCTGGAGGAGTATGCCGCCCAGGGCCAGTTCGGCGCGGGCTCCATGCTGCCCAAGGTGCAGGCGGCGGTGGACTTCGTCTGCTCCGCCCCGGGGCGCACCGCCATCATCACCTCCCTGGACCTGGGGCTGGAGGCCCTGGCAGGCCGCGCCGGCACCCGGGTCGCAGGGTAAGGAAGGAGGCGCGGATATGCGCAAATTCAAGATGCCCACCGCCTTCACCGTCCTGTTCGTCATCATCCTGCTCATGACCGTGCTCACCTGGGTCATCCCATCTGGAGAATATGAGTATCAGGCCAATGGGGAGCCCATCGCCGGCACCTACCACGAGGTGGAGAGCCAGCGCCAGCCCCTGTCCGCTGTCCTCATGGCCCCTCTGGAGGGGCTGTATGAGGCCATCGACATCGCCGCCTTCATTCTGATGGTGGGGGGCTTCCTGGGGGTGATGACCAAGACCGGCGCCCTGGACGCGGGGGTGGCCAACATCGTCCGGCTGCTCCGGGGCCGGGAAAAGCTGCTCATCCCCATTCTGATGTGTGCCTTTGCCCTGGGAGGCACCACCTTCGGCATGGCGGAGGAGACCATCGCCTTCTACCCCCTGGTGCTGCCCATCATGGTGGCCGCGGGGTATGACGCCCTCACCGCCGTGGCCACCATCCTGCTGGGGGCGGGCGTGGGGGTCATCGGGTCCACCGTCAACCCCTTTGCCACCGGCATCGCCGCCGGCTTTGCCGGGGTGGGCCTGGGGGAGGGGATGCTGCTGCGGGTGATCCTTCTCATCGTGCTGCTGGCCGCCGCCATCTGGTTCGTCATGTCCTACGGCCAGCGGGTGCTGGCCGACCCCTCCCGCTCGCTGATGGCTGACCGGCGGGGGGAGCTCACCGCCCACTTTTCCTCTCTGCGGCAGGAGGACCGCCCCCTCACCGGCACCCATAAGCTGGCCCTGTCCCTGTTCGCCCTCACCTTTCTGGTGATGGTGTACGCCGTCATCCCCTTTGACACCATGGGCCTGCCCCTGCCCACTCTGGGCTGGTGGTTCCCCCAGCTGTCCGCCCTGTTTCTGGGCATGGCCATGCTCACCGGCTTTCTCTGCCGCCTGGGGGACGAGGGCACCGCCTCCGCCTTTGTATCCGGGGCGGCGGACCTGCTGGGGGTGGCACTGATCATCGGCATCTCCCGGGGCATCACCGTGATCATGAACAACGGCAAGATCACCGACACCATCCTCTACTGGGGGGAGCAGGCCCTGGCCGGTGCCGGGTCGGTGGGCTTCCTGGCCCTGACCTACCTCATCTACCTGCCCCTGTCCTTCCTGATCCCCTCCACCTCGGGGTTGGCCACCCTGACCATGCCCATCATGGCCCCGCTGGCGGACTTTGCCGGCATCGGCCGGGACCTGGTGATCACTGCCTTCCAATGCGCCTGCGGCCTTGTCAACCTCATCACCCCCACCAGCGCGGTGGTGATGGGAGCACTGGCCTTCGGCAAGATCCCCTTCGACCGGTGGCTGAAGTTCTCCTGGAAGTTCCTGCTGGCCATCTTCGCGCTGATGCTGGCCCTGCTGTGTGTCTGGGCGCTCTTGTGACCGGCAGGACCATCGCTCTCAAAACAGGCCAAGGCCCGGCCAGACGGATCTCGTCTGGCCGGGCCTTGGTATAGAGAGGGTGTTTTCGCCAATCACTTGTCAGCCTTGCCGGGGCGGTAGGGGGCGACCTTCTTGCTGGGGTCGAAGGGATTGACCTCGCGGCCGGCCTCCACCTCTTTGAACCACTCAAAGGGCTTGGTGCGGAAGCCTTCCCAGCTCTCGCAGGTGGGAGGCTGCTGCATCCAGTCGTGGCAGTAGCGCCAGTCGTTGGTCTGGCTGATGTACTTCTCGTCCTGCTGGCCGGCGTTGGTGTCGCCCATCTCGCCGGCGGCGATGCGCAGCAGGGAGGCATACTGCTCGCTGACGGTGTGCAGCTTCAGGTCGTCCACGAACAGCTTCTTCAGCGGGCGCTTGGCCAGGTTGGACATGATGGTGCGGTTCTCATAGGGCATGGTCTTCCACA
>JAHZFC010000168.1 GCA_019421525.1 Clostridiales bacterium | reverse complement strand
CCCATGAACAAAAACGCCCAGGACGTCATGATGGGCGCGCCTTCGTTCGTAGACCCCAGGCAGCTGGAGGAGCTCAGCATCGCCTGCACTGCCAGGGAAGAGGAAGAGTAACTGCGCTCCCATCATCGGGGCACCCACAAAGCCGCCCTCTGGCTTTGTGGGGAGAGGAGCCGCAGCGGAATGACTGAGCTTTCGCCAGGGGCGGAAGCGAGGTATATGGAGCTTGCGGCGACGAGGGCGCGCCTTCGTTCGTGGATCCCAGGCAGCTGGAGGAGCTCAGCATCGCCTGCACCGCCAAAGAGGAGGAAGAGTAACTGCGCTCCCATCATCGGGGCCCCGCAGAGAAGAAGTGAGTCCGGTCGATACGGGAGAAAAAACACCTGGCAGGGCGCAATGCCCTGCCAGGTGTTTTTCCTTATTCTCCAGAAGTGGCCTTCAGCCCGATGATGCCCACCAGCAGGAGGGCAATAAAGATCAGTCTGACGGGTGTGACAGACTCTTTGAAGAGCAAGATCCCCACGATCACAGCGCCCAGCGCGCCGATCCCGGTCCAAATAGCATAAGCGGTGCCCAACGGAAGCGACTTGACCGCCTGGGAGAGAAACAGAAAACTGAGTATCATCCCCACCACCGTCGGTATGGTGAATCTCAGCACCGTAAATCCATGGGACAGCTTCAGGCAGGTGGACCACGCAACTTCCAGCACTCCGGCGATCAGCAGACAGATCCATGACATAAAAAACACGCTCCTCTTCATTTTTCCACAAAAAAAGCACCGATGACCGTACCTTCAAAGGCCTGCAGTACGGGATCAGTGCTCTTCTTACCCGGCGGTAAGGATCTCCTATAACAAAGGGGAGTTTACCATGGATCCTCCGGCCTGTCAAGGCCGATCCAGGGACAGATATCTATCCCGCTATGGCCCGGATGGCCGCCTCCACCCCCCGGCAGGACAGCTCCAGCCCCATGCTGGGCTGGCCGGGCTTGTCCAGCACCTGCTCCGGAAGCCAGGGGATGTGGATGAAGCCATTCCGGGTATCCGGAAAATGATGCTCCAAAAAGTGCCGCACAGCGTAGAGCACATGGTTGCACACAAAGGTGCCGGCGGACAGGGACACCTCGGCGGGCACCCCCGCCGCCCGGATGGCCTCCACCATGGCCTTTACCGGCAGGTCGGTGAGATACCCGTCCGGCCCGCCGGGGACCACCGCCTCGTCCACCGGCTGGTTTCCGGCGTTGTCCGGGATGCGGTAGTCGTCCAGGTTGACGGCAAAGCGCTCCACGCTCACCGCCGCCCTCCCCCCGGCCTGGCCGATGGACAGCACCACGTCAGGGCGGTGCTCCTCCACCGCCCGCGCCACCCGCTGGGGCGCCTCGTAGCGCACCGTGGGCAGGATCAGCTTGACGATCTCCGCCCCGGCGATGGTGTCCGGCAGGCGTTCCACCACCTCGGCGGAGGGGTTGCGGCTCTCGCCCCCGAAGGGCTCAAAGCCCGTGACCAAAATTTTCATGCTTTCACCCTTTCAGCTTCTGCCTCGTCGCCGCAAAGTCCGCTTCGTTGCATTTCCGCCTGCGGCGAAAATTCCACCCGCTTCCTTGCGGCTCCTCTCCCAAACGAACCCGCTGATGCTGGGCTTCGTTTGGGTTTTTCTCTATGAGCAAAAGCCGCTCATTTCTTTAGCTTCTGCCACTCCGCCACCGCCAGCTCGTCGCAGCGGTTATTGTATGGGTTGGTGGCGTGGCCCTTGACCCAGTGGAGGCGGACCTGGTGATAGCCGCACAGCTCCAGCAGCCGCTCCCACAGGTCGGGGTTCAAAGCGGGCTTCTTGTCCCCCTTGACCCAGCCCCGGGCCTTCCAGCCCCGGGCCCAGCCCTTTTCCAGCGCGTCGATGACGTACTTGGAGTCGGAGTAGAGCTCCACCACGCAGGGCTCGTTGAGGGCCTCCAGCCCCCGGATGACGGCGGTGAGCTCCATGCGGTTGTTGGTGGTGTTGGGCTCTCCGCCGCTGAGCTCCTTTTTATGGGTGCCGTACATCAGGATGGCCCCCCACCCGCCGGGGCCGGGATTGCCGGAACAGGCCCCGTCAGTATATAGCGTCACAGTTTTCATATCATTTTTCCTTTTCCAAGGTAGTATCCGGGTTCGCTAGGGACTTTTTCCCATTATCCCTCCTGGTCGGAGAATTGGGAAATGGCCAGGCAAGCAAGACCGATGCCCAGCATCCCCAGGGCAGACCTGGTACCGATCTGCCCCAGGATGGACAGCACCGCCACGGCAATGCCCATGGCCACCGCCACACCTTTGAGGGCCATATCTACGATGCCCCCCACCTTCTCCCCGAGGGCGGAGGAAGTCTCTCCCGCCTTTCCCTGCATCAATTCATCTACAGAGACATCCAAGATCTCCGCCAGCCTGGGCAGGGAACTGACGTCGGGGAAGGATAAGTCTCTCTCCCACTTGGACACCGCCTTGTCAGTCACTCCCATCTGTTCTGCAAGTTCCAGCTGGGTCATTCCCTTTTCTTTGCGCAGGGCGGCAAGCATGGCACCAAAGGTCTGTTTTTTCATGGCTCCAACACTCCTTTTGTTTGATGCCTGCATCCTATCATCCCTCTTGCAAAAAACTCAACCGACCGGCAGTTTCCTTTGGTCGACCTCCAGTTTACCTCCAGTTGAGGCCAGTAGCCCCGTACTTTTTCCATATTTTATGAAGGAATGAGCGCGAAGAGATCTCGCGCTCATTCCTTTTTGCTCAGTTTTCCTCAATTTCCACCGAATTTTCCACAACCTCTGTATTCTGCCCTTCCTCAGAGGCGTCCTCCGGCTCCTTCTCGGCCAGGGCCAGGGCTATGACCTGGTCCCCCTCCTCCTTCAGGCGCATGACGATGACGCCCTGGGTGGCCCGGCCGGCCAGGCGGATGGAGGCCACGTCGGTACGGATGAGGGTGCCGGACTGGGTGACCAGCAGCAGGTCCTCGCTGCCGTCCACCACCTTGATGCCCACGACCTTCCCGGTCTTTTCGGTGACGGCGTAGTTCTTGATGCCGATACCGCCCCGGTTGGTGATACGGTAATCCTCCACCGGGGTGCGCTTGCCGTAGCCGTTCTCCGTGATGGTGAGCACCGCCTTGCCCTCGGTAGCCCGGGCGCCGCCCACCACATAGTCGCCCTCTCTCAGGCGGATGCCCCGCACGCCCATAGAGGTGCGGCCGGTGGGCCGCACGTCGGTCTCGGCAAAGCACACGGCCATGCCGTCGTGGGTGGCGATGAGGATGTTCCGGGTGCCGTCGGTCTCCCGCACCACCATCAGCTCATCCCCCTCCTCCAGGGTGATGACCCGCAGGCCGTTGTTCCGCAGGTTCTTCAGAGTGGTCACCGGCAGGCGCTTCACTGTGCCGTTCCGGGTGATCATCACCAGATAGCGGTCTTCATTGGTGATGTCCCGGGTGTGGATCATGGCAGAGATCTTCTCGTCAGCATCCACCTGGAGCACGTTGACGATGTTGGTGCCCCGGGCGGTGCGGCCCGCCTCCGGGATCTGATAGCCCTTCTTGCGGAACACCCGGCCCTTGTCGGTGAAGAACAGGATATAGTCGTGGGTGGAGGCGGTAAACACGGTGTTCACATAGTCCTCCTCCC
Organism: Clostridiales bacterium; assembly: GCA_019421525.1. Taxonomy (GTDB): domain Bacteria; phylum Bacillota; class Clostridia; order Oscillospirales; family Oscillospiraceae; genus Enterenecus. The sequence continues at coordinate 751 of JAHZFC010000168.1, read as the reverse complement.
GGGTGGACATGGACTTCTTTCCCATGCCTCCCTTGCCCTGGGCGGCATACTCGCTGGCGCTGGTGCGCTTGATGTAGCCGTTGGCCGTCATAGTGAACACGCACTGCTCCTCAGCGATCAGATCCTCGATGTCGATATCGTCCTCGGCAAAGCCGATCTCGGTGCGCCGGTCGTCGCCGTACTTGTCCCGGATCTCGGTCAGCTCATCCTTGAGCACCCCCCGGAGCATCCCCTCGTCGCGCAGCAGCTGCTCGTAGTAGGCGATGCGCTCCTGGAGCTCGTCGTACTCGGCCTTGAGCTTCTCCCGGTCCAGGCCCTGGAGGGCCTTGAGGCGCATATCCAGGATGGCCTGGGCCTGGACGTCGTCCAGGGCGAAGCGGGCCATCAGGCGCTCCTTGGCTTCATCATAGCTGGTACGGATGATATGGATGACCTCGTCGATGTTGTCCTGGGCGATGAGCAGGCCCTCCAACAGGTGGGCCCGCTCCTGGGCCTTTTTCAGGTCATAGCGGGTGCGCCGGGTGATGATCTCCTCCTGGAAGGCGATGTACTCATCCAGCATCTGCCGCAGGGTGAGGGTCCTGGGCAGGCGGTGGCCGTTGATGTTCACCAGGGCCAGCATGACCACGGCGAAGGTGGACTGCATCTGGGTCTGAGCGAACAGGCGGTTGAGGGTCACCTGGGGGTTGGCGTCCTGCTTCAGCTCGATGACGATACGCATGCCCTTCTTGCCGTCGGACTCGTCCCGCAG